>JBGPNE010000268.1:0-4859 GCA_041487335.1 Pyrinomonadaceae bacterium | reverse complement strand
CCAATTCTGACAAGAAGGCGGTGTATGATGGGCAGTATGAAAAACAGACAAATCCTACTTGCCAGCCGCCCGGCAGGAATGCCAACGCTGGAAAACTTCCGCATCGTTGACGCCGAACTGCCACAACCGAAAGACGGAGAGGTTCTGATCCGGACTCTCTATTTGTCCGTTGACCCGTATATGCGCGGGCGCATGAGCGACCGAAAGTCCTATGTGCCTCCGTTTACCTTGAACGAGGTAATCACCGGCAGTGTCGTTGCTGACGTGATCGAATCTCGCTCCTCTACATTTCAGTCTGGCGACATTGTGACCGGCTTTCTCGGCTGGCGCCTTTACTCGGTAGCGAAAGCCCCGGAGCTAAGAAAAATCGAGTCGAATCTGGCACCGGTGACAACGGCTCTTGGAGTCTTAGGCATGCCCGGCCTAACCGCTTATTTTGGTTTGCTGGACATCGGCCAGCCAAAGGAAGGGGAGACGGTTGTCGTCTCTGGAGCGGCGGGCGCCGTAGGCATGACGGTATGTCAGATTGCCAAGATTAAGGGCTGCCGTGTGGTGGGTATTGCCGGCAGCGACGTGAAGAATCAATATTTGGAGAATGAACTCTGGGTCGATGCAACGATCAATTACAAGACCGCAGGTGACATAAAACAGGCACTTAAGGATGCGTGTCCTGATGGTGTTGATATCTATTTCGACAATGTCGGTAGTGAGATTTCCGATGCGGTAATGCCGCTCATTAACAATGGCGCCCGTGTAGTTATTTGCGGGCAAATCTCACTCTATAACCTGGAAAAACCGGATTTTGGGCCTCGCGTTCAGCCATACCTGCTGACAAAAAGTGCGTTAATGAAAGGTTTCATCATCACTGACTATGCCACCAGGTTTGCTGAAGGCGTAAGTCAGTTAGGACAGTGGCTGGCAGGAGGTAAACTGAAGTACGCCGAGAATATTGTCGAGGGCTTTGAAAATGCGCCCCGCGCGTTCCTGGGTTTGTTTGCCGGAGAGAATTTGGGGAAACAGCTCGTCAAGGTTGTCTAGGGTTTTGAGGGTGACAGCCCGGGGCTCTGCCTCAACTGATTCGTGTTCTTTGCTACTTTGCCCCGGTTCCTTGCTACTTTGCCCGCAATAGTGCATAGTAAGTCGGTTAATCCTTCTCTCGCGCATCGACGGTGATGCGCCCCGCGCATAAATGAGTTAGCGCTGGCGTTTTGGATAGTTCGAGAGCAGGCTGATTTCAACTTCAGAAGCCGCTCTTTTGAGCACCCGAAAACGGGCCCTTCGCTCCTACCGTTCGACCGAAGCCAATCCGATTCGCAGCTTCTCTTTAGTCCCCACAAGGGGAAAGGTACATCTACATGACAATGAAACTTTACGTAGGAAATCTCGCTTTTCAAACCTCTAGCCAGGATCTCCAAGAACTATTTGGACAGGCCGGCACTGTTGAATCAGCGAGCGTCGTGGAAGACCGCGACACGGGACGCTCACGCGGCTTTGGCTTCGTCGAAATGTCCAGCAAGGAAGAAGGCGCAGCCGCCATTGCTCAGTTTAATGGCAAGGAAGTCAACGGACGCAGCCTGACCGTTAATGAAGCCAAACCGCGCGAGAATCGCGCTGGTGGTGGTGGCGGTCGCGGCGGCTTCGGCGGTGGCCGCGGTGGCGGTGGTGGTTACGGTGGTAATCGCGGCGGCGGCGGCGGTGGCGGTGGCTACAGCGGCAATCGCGAGCCTAGGTGGTAAGCCTTCCTCAGCCCCGGGGCGTTGGCGAGCCTCAGCCCGGCGTAACTTGCCGGGCCAGGCCTCATGAACCAAGAGCAAACCATCCTCGGAGGGTTTGCGGCGAACTGTTCTAGCCAACGCCCTGTGGCGTTTACGGTTTCCTGAAATACTCCAGATCCCGGGGAGTTTCCCTGGGCTCCGGTCTCACCAACGCCATTGGCGTAACAACCCTCTGAGCAGCTTTTGCGAACTCGACGCCCGCGGTGAATTCGTCTCAGAAACTTTCACCGCAAAGGCGTTACGCCGCAGAGCAGGCACAGAAACGAACTTAGAAGGAGTTTATGAATTTTTCTCAACTGGGACTTGCGCCCGCACAAGTGCGGAGCTGTGAGTCTCTCGGATACACCGAACCAACACCGATTCAACGTCAGGCGATCCCTGTCGTCCTCAGCGGCCAAGACCTGATCGGCTGTGCCGAAACGGGCACAGGTAAGACCGCCGCTTTTCTGCTTCCCATCATTCAAATGATCACGGCATCTAATCAGACAGCCGAAAGACCCGGCAAAGCGTCACCGCGACCCGGAGTGCGCGTGCTGGTTCTCGCGCCAACGCGCGAGCTTGCCACACAAATTGAAAAGAACTATGGGGAACTTAATCCTGTCAAAGCTAATCGCAGTGCCATCGTGATCGGTGGCGCCAGCATGTCACGGCAAGTTGATGCTCTGCGTCGCGGCCCGACCGTAGTGATTGCCACACCTGGCCGATTGCTTGACTTAACAGAGCGCCGTTCGCTTGATCTTTCCGGAGTGGGAGTGCTCGTGCTGGACGAAGCTGACCGCATGCTGGACATGGGTTTCTTGCCGGCGATTCGCCGCGTGCTCGCTCTTATTCCAAGCAAACGACAGACGCTTCTCTTCTCTGCAACAATGTCATCTGATATCGAGAAGCTCGCACGTTCGACGATGCAACGCCCTAAGCTGATTGAAGTCGGTCCCCGCGGACAGGCCGCCATCATGGTTGAGCAGACCGCTTACCCTGTGGCGCAAGAATCGAAGACGGCATTGTTGCTTGACTTGCTGGAACGCGAACGCTTCGAGCGAGTGCTCGTCTTTACGCGTACCCGTCGCGGGGCCGAACGCCTTTCACACATTCTCTCAGCCCGCGACCATAGTGTGAACCGCATTCACGCCGACCGCACGCAATCGCAACGCGAAGCGGCGTTACGTGGCTTTCGAGATGGTCGCACGCGTGTGCTCGTCGCTACGGATATCGCCGCGCGAGGCTTGGACGTTGATGCCGTTTCACATGTTATCAATTACGATGTTCCCTCGGCCCCGGAAGACTACGTGCACCGGATCGGTCGCACCGGAAGAGCTGGCAATCAAGGCCGAGCGATTACTATCGTCACGCCGGTCGATGAGTTATCAATGCGGGCAATCGAACGTCTTACAGGACAGGCGGTGAAGCGAATAATGCTGCCTGGTTTCGGCGGCATGAAGAGTAGCGAAGCTGACAGGAGGCCGTTCGCCCCAGCCAAACGCAGCACTGCTGTTTTCACTCGCTCATTCCGACCTCGGCGGGCGAGCAGATAGCCAGGAACAGTGATAGGCGATAAGTGATGAGTGTGAGTGGTGAGTGATGAGTAACGAGGGACCGCTGTCCCCGGGGCGACCTGTTCGTCGCCTACCACCCCAGCCGGGCTGCCCGGCTGGGGACCCCGGCTTGCTCATTGCTTGCTGTTTACTGATACTCTCTTCTACTAAGTCAGATGTGACGGTCTAAAAGGAGAAACCTATTGGCAAGAGATGATCTTATTCCGGCGGAGGGCACAATAATCGACAAACAGCCCAACGCATTTTTCAAAGTTCAGCTCGATAATACCGAGCATGTAGTCCTGGCTGCCATTTCCGGGAAGATGCGTAAGAACCGCATCCGTATTCTGGTAGGCGATCGCGTGAGCGTCGAGATGTCGCCATACGATCTGAGTAAAGGTAGGATTACTTATCGCTACAAATAAGTAGCCAAACGCCCTCGTGTTCTGAGTAAGGACCAGCGGGATCGTGCCCCGCCACCTGGTTCGGAATTGAACCCCTGACACTCAATGAGATGATTGAGATGGTTGACTGTCTGACAATGTGAGCGCCACTCTGAGACTTCGCAAGTTGTTCTGGTAGGGGCAAAGGAGTCATCTGGACTAATTTGCCTTGAGTGGTTTAGCTGGCAAACTGAATGTCAACTTCTCGTCTAAATAATCACACTCTTGCACGCCGGTTAACTCTTGCGCTTTCACTTTTCGTTCTGATGGGGCCGGCGTGCAGTTCAAGGAAAGAAAGCGCGTTCCGGAAAATCGTGATAAACGCTCCTGCAACTGGCGCAGTGCGGCGGGTGCTGGTCGCTGAGGGTATGAACGTTAAAGCCGGAACGCCCATCATCGAGATCGCGGTCCAGAACGAAGCAAGATCGTCTGTTCCGAGTCCGGGTGAGAGCGCAGAGACCCAGGCTGTGCGGAGACTCCAAGCCACAAGTAGCGACATCGAATCCGCACGGGCGGAAGTGCTCCGTCACGAAGCCGAAGTTCAACGACTGACACCGCTAGTCGCATCGGGTGAAGCTTCACAAGCGACACTCGACGGCGAGCGTGCTCTGTATGAACGCGCACAACAACGCTTGCAGAAAGCGAAAGATGCGCAGCTGGACGCTCAGACGGGGCTGCTCGCAGCAAGACAACCAGGAAAAAATGTTCCAGCTCCAGCAGCTAGTGAACAAATCATCGCCGCGCGTGCGACTGCCGCTGGAATAGTGCGCGTCATCAACGCTCGTATTGGTGAGCATGTCACGAGCGGGCAGCCCCTGGCTACACTCAGTTCTGATGAACCATGAAGCAGCGGGGAATGCGACCACATTTTGCCGAGGCTCGGGCTTGATGCCCCGCCTTTTCGTAATGATCAACCATCAGCTAAAGGGAGGTTCGACAAATGAACATCTTAAGAAGCTGGCGCGTGTCTCTACTCATAATGCCGTTTGTGGCTATCGCTGTCATGGCTGGCCTCCACCGCGACAAGAATCCTTTACCATCTGGTATCGGCAATAACACGCAGGATGTCATTAGTCTTGATAGAAGAATTAGTTTGCTCGAACAGCGCT
>JBGPNE010000267.1:0-4872 GCA_041487335.1 Pyrinomonadaceae bacterium | reverse complement strand
CGGAAACTCACCCTCAATTCGATTCTTTGCAGCCAAGCTCCAGCCATAGTTCAAATTTCTGCAAATCACTCTTTGATATACTCCTATTGAACTTATCTTTTAGAAAGCTAATATATTTTTCGCGTAATCTTTGTTTTTCATTAGTCTTAAATCTTATAGCTTCTCTCACTCTTTTTGGTTTTTTCATTTCTCTTGCCAACTCAACCCGTATTCTATCTGGTTTGCCGTTTTCCGCTATAACGCGAATGGCAGTCCGGATACGAGCTTCGGTTTGAACGGCGGCGTCGCCACGGATGTGTCGTTGCACAGCGCGGCATTCGCCATCGCGCTTCAATCCGATGGGAAGATCGTAGCTGCAGGAGCCGCAGCTTCAGACTTCCTTAACCTGTTTTTCGGGCTCGCCCGCTATAACCCTGACGGCTCGCTGGATCCAACGGTCGGTTTCTTCGGCAGAATCAACACATCGTTTACCACCCGCAACGACTTCGCAACAGGGCTCGCCATTCAGGGCGATGGCAGGATCCTGGCAGCCGGACTAGCCGGGTTGCCGTTTGAGGGTGACTCGGGGTTCGCCGATTTTGCCGTTGCGCGCTACAAACCCAATTGCAAGCTCGACGCGTCTTTTGGGGTCGATGGAAGGGTGGTCACCGACTTTCTTGGCCGCTCTGACCGGGCAAACGCTGTCGCCCTGCAATCGGACGGCAAGATCGTCCTGGCTGGAGTCGCTCAAGCGACGACCAATGTTTTCGCCGTCGCCCGCTACTTGGTTGAGGATTTTACCCTCGGCTTAGATCAGCCGGTCGTAAGCGCAACGCGCGGAACCACAGTCTCGGTCGAGGTCTCGGTCAACCACGTCGGGGGGTTCACCGGCAGTGTAACCCTCACACCGCCGGATGGTTCAGCGATAGGCGTCAAAGTGAAGCCGGCGAGTCCCATCACCACAACCCACCCGAGGATCACAGTGAATCTCAAGGCAAAGCTGTCCGCGCAGGTCGGCGCTCACCAGATCACATTCACAGGTCGCGATGATGAGGGCCGTGTCCGCGCGGCTGTCCTCACGCTCAATATACAGTAGGGTAATTCCTCGCGCGGCATTTTCAGAGATGCAGTCTCCTCAAACCAAGACGTGACGCGCCTGCTGGTCAGGTAACTTACGCCTCCAGACCCGATACGTAGATGTCATGTTCCCGTCTGCCATTCGATTATTTGACCTGGGGAAGTTCTCTGGAAAAGGCACTCGCCTTGAGTGTTTATCATTCGCTCGCTACAATCGCCAGCCTGAGAGGCGCTCTCATTTTCATGTCCGCCGAAGGGATTCATGAATAGAAGCAAGCGTGAAAGCGCGCCATCCAATCAATCCGCCGAGTCGCGTGTGAAGGTGCGTTATGCCGAGACCGATCAGATGGGCGTGGCCTACTACGCGAATTACTTCGTATGGTTCGAAGTGGGCAGGAGTCAGTACTGCAACGACTGCGGCTTCTCGTACCGCGATATGGAACGCGAGACCGGTTTGTTCTTGATCGTCGCCGAAGCGAGTTGCCGCTACAAGAACCCAGCGCGATACGAAGACGAGTTGATCATACGGACGAGGGTTACCGAATCGACGCGGCGGACTCTGAGGTTCAGCTACGAGATCGAGCGCGCAGACGGAGCGGCAGTTGCGACCGGTGAGACGCTTCACGTGCTGATCAACACTGAAGGCCGTCCTTCGAGCTTTCCTGAGAAGTACCTTTCCCTTTTGCGAGGCTGACAAGGGTAGACGCCGAAACATTAAAATTGAAAAGCGAGAATTGAAAATTGCAAATTTAAGCGACGCCCTGTTCCAGAACAATTTGCAGCTTTCAATTTTCAATTTTGAATTTGCAACATTCGCTCGAGTTGTCCTTTCAAAGCGAAAGAGTAGGACCGGGAAGGCACAGACTAAAGTCTATGCTACCTCTATGCACCGTCTGATTTACCACAACGACCGGATCATCGACGCAAAGGAAGCGCGGATCGCGCCGACCGCCGCAGGATTGCTCTATGGATGGGGCGTGTTCACGACGATGCGAATCTATGACGGCAAACCCTTCGCCTTCGATCGTCACTGGAAACGGCTGATGATTCACGCTGAGAGAGCACACGTTCCTGCGGCTCTCGATTTCAAACAAGCCAGGCGCGCGATCGACAAACTCATCGCCGCGAACTCCGTGGAGCAGGGAAGAGCAAGACTCACGTTGCTCAGAGGCGATGCAGGCTCGTGGCGAGTGGAGCCCGGAAGAGAAACCGAGTTTCTGATATTCACCTCTTCGGAAACTCAGCGAGCGCGGGCTGATTTGGCGCTCACGTTATCGCCTTATCGAGTGTTGTCGACCGCGTTGCTGACCGGAGTCAAGCAGACCGCGATGCTCGAGAACGTCTTTGCGCTCGAAGAGGCGCGATTGCGGGACTTCAACGAAGCCGTGCTGTTAAACAAGCGCGGAGAGATCGTATCGGCGACCGCCGCAAACATCTTCTGGGTGCAAGGCGACGAAGTCTTTACGCCGTCGCTTGCGACCGGATGTGTTTCCGGCGTCACGCGGCACTTCATCCACGAGATAACCACGCGATGGAAGCTTCATCTGGTGGAGGGAAGCTTTCCTGTGCAGAGGTTGCTCGATGCCCGAGAAGTATTTCTCACCTCAACCGGGCGGGAGGTAACCATAGTGTCGAGCTTTGACGCCAGGCAGTACAGCAACAAGCAGGCGCGCATCGCGAAGCTCATCAGCCGCGAATTCCAAAAGCTGGTGCGCGATGCTAAGATCGGCTCGTAACCGAGAAGCAAGAAGCAAAGTCATCGGAAGGAGTGCAGTTGCAGATCAACGATCCGGAAGTCATAGACAGGATTCTCAGCGAGGCCAAAACGATCGCGGTTGTGGGTCTCTCATCGGATGCGTCACGCGCCAGCAACAGCGTGTCCAGGTACATGCAGTCACACGGCTATCGAATCATACCGGTCAACCCGAACGAGACCAGCGTGCTCGGCGAGAAGGCTTACGCGCAACTTGAAGACGTGCCCGAGAAGATTGATCTTGTGGACATATTTCGAAGGAGCGAAGAAGCGGGTCAACACCTGGATGAAGCGATTCGCGTCGGCGCTCGAGGTGTGTGGCTGCAAGAGGGAGTGGTCGATGAAGAGGCCGCGCTACGTGCGCTTGACGCCGGGCTCGCAGTTGTGATGGACCGCTGCATCTTGAAGGAACACCTTAAGCGAAGGCGCTGACCGTCATTCGACCCGCCGCATTCGCCTTGCCATGAGGCTCCGGTAATGCGATCCCAACCCACGAGGCGAAACCATCGCCTCGCGCTCCGAAAGGGTGGTCTACCCCCTAGTTCTCACTACTGTCAAATGCGGTGATTCAATCGACCGTCGCTATCGCCGGGTGAAGAATGACGTCATACGTCGGCCGGTTTGAGCCGTCGCGAAAGAAGACGCCTTGTGGCGAGTAGGCGATCCGGTCTCGGCTCTTCATATCCGTCAGGTACCTGCTGGAGATCGCGACGATTCCCCATTCCGGCAGGGGCTTTACTTCGCCATTCTCGCAGATACCGTTGCCGTTGAGGTCCTGCCAGATCGCCAGGTCTTCCAATTCATTGCCTGCCAGAATTCCGTCGCAATCGTCGTCCAGCGAGGCCAGCGCGTGGTAGCCGTTCTCCCAGAACATCCAGAACGTCACGCTGCCGAACAACTGCAGCGCCGAGGTGACCTTGCCCGTGCGGTGTGGGTCGTAGACCAGCCAGCCGGCGTCTCGTGTAATCCAAGTCCAGCGCTTCAGCAACCCAGTGCCGTCCGCATCGAAGGCCATATCGGCGGAGTGATCCTCTAGATCGCGCGCCGTCAGACTGTTGCGCATGGGAATCACGATCGGCGTGATTGGCCTTGGGACTCTTCCCATCTGCTCGATGCGTTGTTGGAGCGTATCGATTTCTTCCTTATCTCCATCCTTATCGAGCAGAGGGATCAGATAGCCGGCCGCCTCTGCAGTGACGGAATGCCAGCCCATGCCCGCATGCTTCATGTCCTTCTCCTTCTCCCACGACGCCTTGATGAGCATGCGGTATTTCCTGATTGCCTTCCGCTTCTGGCCCGATTGCTCCGTGCACCAGGCGTAACCAAGCGCCGCTGCAAGGTTGTCTGGGGCGAGGTCGACCACCTCGACGTATAGCTCGATGGCCTTGGCCAAGTGCGCCTTGGCTGCCTGGAGCGTGGTGTTGTCGTCGGTGGGCTTGACCGTGAACGGGACGTGTGGCGGCTCGTAACCGAACCAGACGCCCTCGTTCTCTCTGCCCTTCCATACCTGGGCGGACTCGGTTCTCAGGGCGTAGGCCATGGCGTGAGCCCGGGCAAGGTTGAACCGCACCTCAACGTTCTTGGGGTCGTTCTTTGCTAGCGCCTCAAGATTTCTGATGAGCCGATCGACGGGGACGTTAATCAAGTCCGGCATCACGTGTCTAGCGCTTACTGACTGTTGGGGCAGCGCCGATGCGAGCATCAGCAGAAGCGTCGCGCCCGTCCGTCGCGATGGAAACTGTGTGATCCACATTGTGAGATCCCTCCCCCAACCTGATGGTAGTTGCTGCTACCAGGATTGTGCGTCAATTCGGCAACGCCTAGTGCAGCCTCTCAGCGCGCACGGTGAATGAAACCGTCGTCAGGGTTTCGCCCCGTTGAAACTGAGTCCAAATGCGATAGTTCCCTGGTTCAGGGAAGAAGGCGTTGAAAGTCGCGTCGGGTCCGCCTCGCAGCTTCGACTTGTCAGGTGTGTCAGGCACAACCTCTTCAGGATGCGAGTGAACATAGTCGGACTGATCCTCACTGAGAATCAGCGTGTGTCCCCACGCGCCGAGGTAGGG
>JBGPNE010000266.1:0-4874 GCA_041487335.1 Pyrinomonadaceae bacterium | reverse complement strand
CCCCAACCCAAGAGTTGAGCATTGCCAAAGAAGTCGTAGGTAATGGCGTCCCCGCCAAAAAAGTCCTGGCCATGAAAGGCGAAGATTGCGGTCGCAACAATAATTCGCGCGAGCAGGGCGCCAACGAACAGTCGCAACAAAAACCGTCCGTCAACTTCTCTTTTATAAGCGTAAAACCCGACGAGCGTCGCCAGGGCAGTGCATAACAATACGGCTTTGGCGATATCGAAGCCGGTTACAATACCGTAATCACTCGTATAGGGGACAACCAGTGGTGGTAAAAAGATTACGATACCAACGCACAGAAGCAGATAAAGCAATGTAAGCAGAGCATTCATAGTTCGAGCAGCAAACGGCCGGCGAGCCGGACACAGATGAAAACAACTAAACGTCGTCCGGCAAATCTATCCGCGTCTTTCGTTCAATCAAGAATTGATCTTCTTCGCTCAACTCCTTTAACGCCCTGGCGGGCACGCCGGCGATAAGATGGCCCTCAGCCGTCAACTCAGTTGTAATTACAGAGCCGATCCCGACTATACATCTCGAAGGCAATGCCCCTCCAGGCGCTATGCGGATTTCGGATCCGATGTAGGCAAACGATCCGATATCTATCGGACGCGTTCGCTGCCGGTTATGAGTCCAGAGCGAAGAATTGCGGCCACCCAGGATTGATCGCCGACCAATCGTTACTCGGTCTGTAAAGTCTATTTTGTGTCCGGTCGTAATAATGCTGCCGTCGCCAAGGTGGAATCGGGGATCGATAGGGTTAACTACTTCCGGTTCGGCAATCGAGTTGATTTCGTTCATCCGGATGATCTCAGAGTAACGTCCCAAGCGAACTTCGTCGCCGCCTCGAATGATGTTGAGGTGTCCAATTCTTACGTGGACGCCCATGTCGAGCTTCTTCACCCTGATGATCAGATTGAGGTGCCCAATCTGAACGTCATCGTCGATGCAGCATTCCCTGGCGTCAATGATGCTTAGTCCGATGCGCACGCGCTTTCCGATCTTGTAACCAAAAAACAGGCGATAGCAGGAGCGCTTTAGAAACGACGGCAGCAGTGCGATGAACGCGAGCAGTGTCAATCGGGATTTGCTTAGACGCTGCATAGCCTGGATTAGCTCGCCTTCCTATCGGCGCTTGCTTCGCGCAATGCGCTTGCGAGTTTGTCGGCCTGCTCCGATAGCGAGTAATGTTCGACGGCATGACGGCGGCCGGCGGCTCCCATGGTTTGGCGCAAGTCCGGATCGGAAAGCAGCAGCTCGAGCGTCCGGAACCATTCGTCGTTCGTGGTCGCGTGGAAGTGTGTTACCCCTGCTTCACCGATATCTGCCGCGGCTCCAACCGGAGTGGATACGTATGGAATTCCAATCGCCATGTACTGAATAGCCTTAAATCCCGACTTCCCAGCCGCCCACTTCTCAGCATACAAAGAGGGATCGATCGGGTAGAGTCCGACGTCGAACGATTGGAAATCTTCGACTTCTCGTTTGAGACTCCACTCCAGGTTTTCAACTTCGACACCAGGAATATTCACCCCGTCCGTGCCCGCGCCGACAATCTTAATCTTGAAGCGATGCGTCCTTGCTAAATCCTGCAATATCGGGAAGATTGCTCGCAGATAGGGAAACGTTGAGTGGGTGCCAATCCAGCCCAGCACTACAGGCCCATCGGACATATGGCGCTTGGGGACAAACACATCGGTGTCAACCACGGTCGGAATTATTCGAGTTGTCGCGCCTTTGCTTTCGGCATATTCGGCAATCGCCCGATTGCCGCAGGTGACTACTCTGGCCCATCGGATCAGGTCGTCAGTTTTACTAAACCATTTCAACGCCTGTCCAAACTTTCCATACGTGGGGCTAGTATAGGGAACGTAGGTAGCATCATCCAAATCGAGGACCATCGGAAGTTTGAAAAGCCGCACAGCGAGCCATTCAATCAGCGGCGGACCGAAGATCATTGCTTCGCGCTGCACGAGCACTACATCAGCCCGGCGCGCTGCGAATCCATCCACGAGTCTTAACAATCCAGCCCTGGTCAGACCAAGTGCGGTGGAGGCTAAAGCCCGAGGTTGATAAAGGGCGCCAAACTGTTGCGAATTCAAAAACGGCTTGATGGTAAGTGAAATCCCCCGCTGCGAAAGCGGCTCCACAAACTGCTGCAAGCGGTAGCGAGTCGCGGCCGCTTCTATGGGGTAGGATGCAAAAGCAAGAACCTTCATGTTTCGGCCGGCGTAATTTCTCGAACCATTTCGATCTTACAACTTTGAGTTCGCCCTATAAAGCATTGAGTGTTTGTTCGATGCGGCGGTAGACTCTGATATAACCCTCGGCACCCACAGTCTTGAGATCGAAGTGGCGCCGCGCGACTTCCATACATCGCGCCTGCACACTCCGCTCACCGGAAAGTTGGAGCGCGCGCCGAGCCGCCGCGGCAAATGTCTCCGGCGTGAAATCGTGAACGAGCACTCCAACTTTTTCCGGCTCCAGCAAATCGTCGAAATCGCCTATGCCTTCATTGCTAACGACGGGTAGGCCGGCCGCTAAGTATTCCGCAATTTTCGTTGGGGAAGCCGCCAGCTGGGAAAACGTAGGCTTGCGAAACGAAAGCCCCAGCCGAGCGCGATGAAGGTATCGCGGTACTTCCTGCGTAGAAACTCTACCAATCCAGAAATCTTTCGGCCCCAAACCTACACGCCGCAGCCGTTCAGCGGCTTCAGCTGCGGAAGACGTTGTCAGAATGCGCAAAAATGCTCGCGGCTCCAGCGCTCGCACTTCCAGAAAGAATCTGCCCATTTCCTCCAGGAGGTAAAGACCGGTTACGGATCCGGCGTAAATAACTTCAAAGGTTTCGGCGATTGTTTCACCTTTGGCAGCGGCCGCGGGATAACGTGCGAAATCAACACAACACGGAATCACTTCGATCTGCTCTGCACCTTTTAATTGATTATCAAGCAGACACCTTTTCATTGCCTTAGTGAGTACAACGAGTTGGTCAGCTCTTCTAATACCTGCCTTTTCCAGTCTTTTGATAGCGCGGAATCTCAGAGAATTCTCCGCCCATACACCTGCGTCAGCATACTCCTCGGCCATCAACCCACGTATATCGAAAACCACAGCGCATCTCGTCAGGCGGGCTGCGAGTAGGGCCATAGCGAGCGGAATATGCGCTCGCGCATGAAGCACATCAATGCGATGGCGACGCACCAGGCGCACCGCTGCCAACGCTCCAGCCGCGATGTCGTAAAGAGTGGCCGGCGCGGAAGGACTCTTGTGATAAGGCAAGGCCGTCCATCTGATTCCCTCACCTTCCAAACCAGCTTGTTCAGCTGCCAACGTCTGCGCCGTCCACCTCTGAGACATCTGCGGCTCAAAAGTCATTAGATAGACTGCTACCTCAGCTGCTGCCAATTCACGCAGATAGGGGAGAACCTGCGTTTGCACCAGCGGCTCTCGCAAACCAAAGTAACAGACATACAAAGTGCGCACCGGCTTCATAAGCGACTATTCGTCTGGTAGTGGATCAACTTGTATGGGCACGGCATGCCGGGCCCATACGATGCGAGGCAACTGATTCAAGCTAACCCACTTACCGTCCATCCACTCGCGCATTCCTTAAACACCGGCGTTGTGAGACAAGCGCGATCTGTCCTTCACGGTCCATTGAAGCGTCCCGATAATTGTCGCTGCATCGAGCAGCGCGATTAGTGGCATCAGCACCAGCATACGAACAGCGTTCTCGAAGATGCCGCCGGGATAACACACACGGTTGCGCCAGATCGCAACACCTGCGCGCGCCACCAGCATCGCAATCCAAAACGCCAGCGTGACCGCTAACCATTTAACGCCAAACCAAAAAACCGGCAGCGCCGAGACCAGTAACAAACCGTAACGTTTGAATATAGCTGCCTGCCATTGCCGCCACAAACCGGCCCGCATGTTATTCCGCGCGTAGGTCATGAAGCGTTTGAATGTTAGCCAAGCCGTCGCCTGCACTTGCCAATGAACCAGAGCGTCCGGCGCGTTAGCAATGCGAAAGTTTGCCTGTTCGATCTTGTTCATGAACAGGAGATCCTCGGCCGAACGCAAGTCTTCCGGAAAGCCGCCGACGGTTTGCCAGACGCTGCGCTTCATGAGGACAGAAACGACCGAGCGTGAACGAACCGAACGACCCTCAAGCTCAATCGGCGGCGGAACGTAAGCCATCACCGAACAACGTTTGAACAGTGTGTCGGTGACTGGCTCGTAAGAGCCATAAACCACGTCCGTATCGCTTTGGAGTTGAGCGCGATGTGCCAGAAACTCCAACCAGGTAGGCTCCGGGCTGGTGCCGGCGTCGATGAAAGCGATCCATTCATTGGCGGCCTGGGCCGCGGCCAGGTTGCGGCCGCGACCAGGTAACGCGGCGCCATCGCGCAGCAAACGAACCGGCTCTCCATGTTCCACATACTCAGAAATAATCTGCGGCGTCGCGTCTGTCGAGCCACCATCGCTTATCACAATCTCAGCCGGCCTTAGTGTTTGATTCAGCAGACCGTCGAGCAGAGCGCGAATGGAACCTTCTTCATTGCGAACCGGAATGATGACGCTGATTTTCATTTAGGAGCTGTCAAGCACAGGTCGTCGTGGGTTGAATCCTAATTTTGTTTTCTCTGGGCGCCCCAAGGCCGCAAACCAGGCAGTCATGATAGCCGAAAGCCTTCAATGAGCCTGCGGAGCTGGCGGAAGCATAAAGCCCAGGGTGGAGCGAAGCTGTTAACCATGTCTTGACACTCAACAGCGAAGCGGAACCCTGGGCTTTATGCTTCCGCCTGCCCTGCAGGCTCGTTGAAGGCTTCAGATAGAGTTTTGTTCACTTCAACGACCACATT
>JBGPNE010000265.1:0-4894 GCA_041487335.1 Pyrinomonadaceae bacterium | reverse complement strand
CTTTCAACAGGTACCCCGATGCTCCCGCGCACAAGGCGTCAAAGATCTCTTCTTCGTCGTCGTAGACCGTAAGCGCCACTATCGGCACATCGGGATGCCGCTGCTTCAAGATCCGAATCCCTTCTATGCCGCTCATGCCTGGAAGCCCGATGTCGGTAAGAATCACGTCGGGCAGCTCGCGTCCCACCTGGCGGAGCGCATCTTCCATCGTGCGAAAGCTGCCCGCGCATCGAAAACCCGCAGTGCCGTTGATCAACGCGGCCAGCCCTTCGCGCACTTCGCGCAGATCCTCGACGATGGCCACGCTGATTGAGCTGCGCGCGTCGGGATTTGGTCTGTGGGTGTCGTGCGGCATTTGAAAACTCGAAGTCAAACGTAGAGCTTGATCCGGTGCAGTGTATCCTGAAAGATCTTGCTCGTCACCTACAGATTCAGGTGGGCGTCCGAGTGACGCTTCAGCGCCGTTTGCCTATCGGCACCCTCAATAGCACGATGGTGCCTCGTCCATCATTAGGCCCTACTTCGAGCTTGCCGCCGAAGCCCTCCGCTCGCCTCAGCATGCTGGCGAGTCCCTGGCCTTCACCGTCGTCGCCGGGATCGAACCCCTCGCCGTCGTCGCTCACGGTCAGCACCAACTCTCTACCTTCAACACTCAATTGGATGACTGCCTCAGCGCAACTAGAGTGACGCACGACGTTGCTGACGGCTTCCTTGAAAATCAAGAACACGTCGCGGCGAACCTCTGGCCCGAGTCTCAAGTCTCTATCGCGATCGGGGGCGTGAAACTGAAACTGTATGTTGCGGCTCGTGAAAATGTCACTTGCGAAACCGCGCATCCTGCGGCTCAGGTCGAGCAGTCGATCTCGCTTGGGGTTTATGGCCCAAACGATGTCCCGCATCGAGGCCGCCGATTCGCGCGAGATTTCAGCTATGGATGAAAGCGCGGAATGATCGGGTTTGTCGCCACGCTCGAGTTGCTGATCAAAAACTTCGCTGAGGATCGTAATCCTGGTGAGGTTGGCCCCAATGTCGTCGTGGAGGTCGGCAGCGATGCGAGTGCGGATTCGCTCAAGCTCCAGCAGGCGCGATACACGATAGCGATAGGCCATAAAGGCGGCCAGTGCCATTGCCAGCATTGAAAGAGTCAAAAACCACCAACGACGCCAGACCGGCGGAAAGATCGTGAACGAAAACGAGGCTGGATGATCGCTCATCACTCCGTCGGCGTTGACCGCCCGCACCAGGAAGCGATATTTAGCCGGCGCAAGGTTCGCAAAGTTCACCGTGCGCTGATCGGTGAGAAGCCCCCAGTCCTCGTCTGCCCCTTCAAGCTTATATTGATAACGTAGTCCTTCTCCTGGGCTGAAGCCGAGAGCCACGAAATCTATCTGAAGCTCGTTCTTGTTCGCGGCAAGCTCAATCGGCGCGATCTCAGTCTCTCCCAACGCAGATACGAATCGCGCATCTCCGGCAATGCGCAGCCCTGTAAGCAATATTGGCGGTGGAATTGGCTGCAAGTCGGGCTCAGGCACCAGCCTTACAAGGCCGGTGCTGTAGCTGAACCAGAGCGCCCCATCCCGATCCTGCAATGCTGCGTTCACATCGCCGAGCAGCGCACCCTCATTGGCGGTGTAATGTCTGACGTGACCGGTGGCCGGATCGAGCCGATCAATCCCACGCCCCGTGCCTAGATATATGCGGCCCCATCGGTCTTCAGTTACTGCTTTGACATCATTGCTCGATAGCCCATCGGCAGTGGTATAGGTAAGAACCGTTGGGCGTTCTGCTTCCGGGTGATCAATCCGGCACACGCCTCCGCGCGTGGTCGGCGTCCAGAGCCGGTCCGCCGAATCAACCAGGAGATTGAAGATTCCACCTTCAGCCAGGCCGTCGTCTGCAGTGAAGCGCGTGAAGCGCCCATCGCGGAAGCGAACCAACCCCCCGCCGACGCTGAACCCAATCCAGATATTGCCCGCGCGATCTTCGGCAAACGAAATAGGATAAAAGTTGACGAGCGAAGGCAAGCCGTCTTGTTCCGTGTACCGATGAAAAGTCTCCGTGGCCGGGTCCCAGCGCGAAAGTCCACCTCCGTTAGCAGTGGCCACCCATATTTTGCCGCGCGAGTCTTCAAACAGTCGGAGTATTTCGTTACTGGAAAGTCCGTCGCGCGTTGTGTAGGCGGCCTTAGGTAATGTACGGGCGAGACGGTCAGAGCTGCTTACTTTGGGAAAGCGATATAACCCATGACCAGTAGCCACCCACCACTCGCCCGCGCGGTCTTCCAGTACCAGTTGATTCCATCCCCAGCCAAAATAATAGGATAACTTGAGCAACTTGAGCTGAATCGCCGTGAAGCGCTCGCCGTCGAATTGGTTAATCAGATACTGCTTTTCGTTGGGGATCGTGACTACATTCAGCGCTTCGGATCTATCTTTGAATATCGCTCTCGCGCTCTTAAACCCATCCGCCTCACCATAGGCAGTAATGCCGCTGCGCGCCAACTTGGCGGCTCCGCCGTTCGCCATTCCTACCCACAGGTTTCCGCTGCGGTCTTCTGCCAGTGCTTGCACATTGGGGGAACTTAAACCGTGAGGCTGCCCGTAAACGCGAAATCGGAATTCGCCGCCGTCAGCAGTCGGAATGAAACGGATCAACCCCGCACTACTAGCGGCCCACAGGCTTCCGTCCGCGGTCTGAAACAATTGGTTGATCACCGCAATCGGCAACCCGGCTTTGACGGAGCAGGCGCCGGCCGCAACTGGGCGTGTCGGATCGGGGTCGGGAACCAGGCGGCACAATGAGAGGGATTCGCTGGCAACCCACACGCCGCCTTCGCGGTCTGCGAGCAAGGAATGAACCAAATTGAGAGGCGATCCCTGGCATTCACCATAATGCTTCGCCCGCCCATCCGGGAGCAGACGATAGATGCCGTTCATCGAACCAATCCACAGATCCCCTCGCTGGTCTTCGACCATTGAGGTCACATTCCTGCCCTCTCCATAAATGGTAGGCATACCGAGCTCGATGAACCGGAATTCTATCTGGCCATATCGTTGTTCCAGCCGGTAAACCCCTCTCGCCGTCCCGCACCAGATCACCCCGGCGCGGTCTTGTAACAGTGAGGTTACTTGTTTCGACTTAGCATCTTCACCGGGCAGGTAGACCGCAAACATAGCATTGGGCGCGGCTGATTCTCGCGCTCCGTTTGTGGCGCGTTGTCCGGGAATTCCTTTCGGATCGAAACGGCAAAGCCCCGCGTCCGTCGCCACCCAGTACTGACCTTCGCGCGTCTCCAGCAGATCGTTGATCACCTGGCTCGGCAAGCCGTGAGATACGCCGTAGGTTGTGAAGCTGTAGCCGTCAAAATGCGAAAGCCCCTCAAACGTGCAAAACCAGAGGAAGCCTCGCGAGTCGCGAACTATGCGACTGATGTTGTTGTGTGCAAGACCATCGGCGGTGGTGTAGGTTTTTATTGGAAGCCTTTCGCCGCTGGCGAACGGAGTCAATGCGAGCGACAAGCTGACTGCGAAAAGAACTCGACTCGCGACTGCAGATATTTTACGCATTTGCGTCGACCCAGGGCAGCCCTTCTCCCCGCATTATGCACGAAGGGTGAGACTCCGGCTGAAGCGGATGATTACTCGATCTACGAACGCACGACACTGCCGACACGTTAGAGAGAGTTGTCGCCGGCGCCCAAAATCGCTAACTCGAATTTTGCTCAGACCGTAATTCGCCGATGAACTCGGAAAGTGATTTACTCAAGAATTCTTTTCTGGCTCGGTCAATCAGCGTATGGAGAATCGTATCGTTACCCGCGAGAATAGGAATGCGGCCAGGCCCTGTTCTGACTTTTTCGTAAAGGTCTCTCGTTCTCGTTCCGCACCGTGGATCTGTTATCTCAAGTTTCTTCTTTTCCCGAGTTTCATGGTCAGTCACGTCCTGCTCACCTATCCGAAAAGACAGAGCCTCTGTCGCGCACAACAGTTCGATAGCCAAAATGTTTGTGACGTTATCGATAACCTTTCGCGCCTTGCGGGCAGCGATGGTGCCCATGCTCACATGGTCTTCAGAGTTGGCTGAGGTAGGAATTGAGTCCACGCTCGCGGGATGACAAAGACCTTTGTTCTCCGACACCAGAGCGGCTGCTGCATATTGGGCGATCATATGACCGGAGTTCACGCCATCAGGATTGTCAACCAGACAGGATGGCAATCCACGACTGTGATTCTTGTCCAAAAGCATCTGCGTTCGTCTTTCAGAAATACTACCCAGTTCAGCCACTCCGATAGCCAGCATGTCCATCGCAAAGGCGATCGGTTCGCCGTGAAAGTTGCCTTGTTCAAAGTGCCGCCGGTTCTTCCATCCGTCGGCGCTCATACCCTCAGGCGGCTGAACTGAATCGAGCGCCGCGGGCAGGTTTTCGAGCTCGGAGGCGGTGAACATGATCGGATCGTCGTCTACCGAGTTTAACTGATTCTCAAGCGTCGTCTTAACATAGCGCAGTAGGTCTCGCACCGCTCCATGAACTTGTGGAATGCATCGGACAGAATAAGCGTCGTGGACATCTGTGCTGCGATTTATCAAATTGCTTCCGGCTATCATGTCACGAACTCTACCGGCTGATATCTTTGCTCCCTCGTGGCCATAGACTGTGAAAACAACCTCGTCGAAGGCGCGAGAGGAACCGAGGATGCTTTCCATCGTGACCGCTCCGATCGCGTCAGCCCACTCGACCAGGTTCTTGGCGTCTGCATGAGCCAACGCGCCTATTCCAGTCATGACCGTGATTCCGTTCACCAGAGCCAATCCATCCTTCGGCAACAGCGCGAGGCTTGGATTGATGTCGAATTCCGGGTGCTCTCGTTTGAGCTTCTCCAGGCTCTTTTCCTGG
>JBGPNE010000264.1:0-4896 GCA_041487335.1 Pyrinomonadaceae bacterium | reverse complement strand
TTGCGGCGCTCGATTGCCGAACTGTTAACAGAGTTTCCCGATCGCATTCAGCACTTAAAAGATTGGAAACAGGTTGCGGTGCTCTCGGTCGAGTCGAGCCGCGTGCCGCGTTGGTACAAACCCGGTCTGCTCTTGATTGGCGACGCCGCGCACGTGATGTCGCCTGTCGGCGGCGTCGGCATCAACTATGCGATCCAGGATGCAGTGGTTGCCGCCAACGTTTTGAGCAAGCCGCTGAAGATGAGGAAGATCGCGATCGAAGAGTTGCGCGAGGTGCAGCGACAACGCGAATGGCCCGTGAAAGTAATTCAATGGATTCAGACTCAGGTTCAAAAACGCGTCATCGCCGCCGCGCTCAAATCCGATCAGCCACTACAGATTCCTGCGTTCATGCGTTTCATTCTTCAGATACCCGTCGTTCGCGATCTGCCCGCGCGAATACTCGCCTTTGGGGTCAGGCGCGTGCATGTGGAAACTCGCGTTTGACACTCTCTAAACTTGTACGTTAGTTTGTTTAGTCCGCCTCGCGTCCCGTTCGTCTAGTGGCCTAGGACACCGCCCTTTCACGGCGGTAACACGGGTTCGATTCCCGTACGGGACGCCAACATTCTAAAGGAACTTGCACGATCCCACCATTTCGCCGCGCGTCCAGAAAGGTCCATTAAGCTAGCTCGGCCGTTACTGTTTAGCGAGCCCCAGTCTACTTCTGTTTGCCGTTCAAGTATCGCATCGCTGCAGCGAGGGCTTGCTGTTCATCTTCGATGAATTCATTCGGAGGCACGCCGTTGTCTTCGAGCAATTCTCCGTTCGGCATCACATGTATCCACGTTGGCACCATGAGTTGACCTTTTGTTTGCGGCAGATCGATGAAGATCGGATTTGCGCTTCCGCCTCCCGTACGTGTGCCGAAGACTCTTGCCGCATTTCCAAATCGCAAATACACGACCATGCTCTCGCAAGAGCTGTAACAGCCTTTGTTCGCGACCACCGCGATCGGTCCGTTGAAGAAAGCTTCCGGCTCCGGCTCGACAGGAAACGCTTTGAAGATCGAGTAGCCGGGTCTTTGCGGATCGTTCGGATAAAGAGTTTCGTAGAATGGGCGTTGCTTCAGTAACTCTTTCGAGTATTTGATCGAATACCTCCCGCCGTCGAGTGTTTTCGGAATCAGTTTGCGAAAGAGATCAAACGCGAGGGCATCATCGCCGCCGCCGTTGTTTCTGAGATCGAAAAGTATTCCCCTTGCGTTCTTCGCGAGAGAAAGTGTCTCAGCAAAAGATTTCTTAACTTTGTCCTTGTCCCAGAGCCTCCTGATTCTCACTACCAAAATGTTTCGGTTCTCGGAATCCCAGTTGTTACTAATCGCCGGTTCTCTTGGCGGAGAGTTCTTCGCGCTGTCGGTCAGAACCAATCGCAAGTGCCCATCACGAAAACTCTTGAGGTACTCGCGGACTGTCTTAACGTATTCCTCATCACTCGTGCAGGTGCTGACTCTCTCCCTGAACTGCCTGGTCAGATCGCCAAAGCTGAACGCATATCTCTGCTGTTTGATCGTGAGGTACGAGTAACAGTCGGCAACCGTCTGACTAATGAAATCGAATTCTGCGAGATATTTGTCTTGCGTTCGAGTTAACAAAACCTGTGCTCGTGAATTCGGTTCGAACGCTATCGGACCATGCGCCGAGATCAGAATTACGATGAGCAGTCCGCTCAGTTTGGTTAGACGCGATGCGACCTTTGTGAACATACACAGTCAGCTTAGGATCTGTCACGCGGCGGTTGTTGAGGTCATAACTGACTGATTCAACCAGAGAATCGGCCATCGCGGGCACTCAGTTCGTAGGTCTTTGATCATCGCGTACCGCGCAGCGACTCGCTCGCGAAGTAAGCCGCAGACTTTTTTTTTAGAATGTCGCGCTCCATCCGCAGTTCGGCGTTCTCACGTTTGAGTCGTGACAACTCGGCTTGCTCGTCTGTCACCACGCGCCGCGCGGCACCCGTCTCAGTACTCGCTCTCGGTAGCCGCCGATCCTTGGCGCGCTTCACCCAGTTCGCCAAAGTCTTGGGCGACATCGACAACTTGCGAGCGACTTCGGCAACGCTCAACTTATCGCGTGTAATCATCTAAATACCCTCCAGCAACGCCCGCGTTATTCCGTCCACTTAATCGACTTCGTCTCATCTCTGATTTAGACACTCCTCTAGTGCAAGATACCCGTTGACTTAAATAGCGCGTTGTAATATAACCCGGCGGAAAAAACCTGCTTAACGAGTCAGCCCGGGCTCGAAGTTATATGTCAGTTATCACCGATTAGAATCGGCGGTCAACTGCTGCTTTGCACAAGAAGAGGGGTGATATTTTGAGCCTGCCATTATCATATACATCAGGGTATGGGCAGGCGGAGCTTCGGGGGCTGCTCATAAGGCCACTGACTACGACGGAACGGAACTGGTTCTATGGCCTGCTTATTGTCATCGGCAGCGGGATTCTATTCTGGACGATCCATGTCTTTGAGAAGTATGTCGTGCATATTCAACCTGGGCAAGGACTGGTTGACAGCGCCACAGAAGCCTCGACGCGATTCCTAGTGCAGTCACACTTCATCGTGGCCTTCCTCTTCATCTTTACCTCAAAGCGAATGCGACCTATGGTCTCTAAGGTTCATTTCTGCTCACTGCTTGGCTTGGGAATACTGCTCTGCTGGGGGTTTTTCTCCATGGGAGCTATGAGATCGCCGCTAGGCGTCATCGTCTTTTATTCCTACTTCATGGTTCACGATTTTCGGGATCAAATTTTCTTCTACCACGCCAACGGGGATGTGTCGAGGATAGATAAGCCAGAGGCGCTGACGAAAGATTTACTCTTGATCCCAGGATTTATTTTCGCTGTGTTCGCGGTTACGTTCTTACTTGCAGTGAGCTTCAAGATCGGGAATGGGCGGCGCTGGGCGGCGGTCTTGGAAAACCTGCCATCCCCGCTGCACTGGACAATCGTGGTCCTCCCTGTGATAGGCGTCATCGTGCTCGCGCTAGGCATCAAACGCCATTATGATCATCAACATCCTGATGGTGTTCGTGGATTCTTTGGAACCCACCGCCCCATGATCGCCGTCTTCGCCGGGATATACATGGTTCTCGTCGGAGGACTCATTATTACAGGGCGCGCAAATGCTATTATCAACTTGCACGTGACTACCTGGTATGTCTTCAGCTTGTATCATCTCGCTAAGCGCCCAGCATCCGCTCCTTTGGCGCAATCGTTCTCGTGGCGCTGGATGCGCACGACACCAGTGGGATTCAATTTCCTTCATCTAGGAACGGCTATTCTATTAATTCTTATTGGCGCCGTCTGGGCATACAGTTTTCACAATGACCCGCGGTTAAGCTTGTGGTTTCTGGTCTCTAGGGATGTTGTACCGTACTGGGCAATCATTCACGTTACGACCTCCTTCCTGCCTAGGTAGATCTAGACGAAGAAAGATTAGAAAGCGATAGACGATACTCTCTTCCTTCAAATGGCTCTGGCTGCGTGATCCATAGAAGGGGAGCCGCCACAGGCGCGACCGCTCACGTGCAGCGGCAGGAGACGCTCAGCAGTTGCGCCTGTATCTGGGGCCTGAGCTGGTGAAACGGTAAATGGGAACTTTCAAACGAAATTATCCACTGGTGGCCTATAGGTCATGACCCACAGCATAGAGGGCAAGGTAGACGATTTCTATACGGAGAGGTTTGCCCAGAAGAGATCGGCTTTGGTGAGATTCGCTTCACCTAACCGACATCTGAATAGTGACGCCGTTCTGAGATCCGCGTCTCGCAGGTCTGCCTGACATAGGGATGCGAGGTCCAGGATCGCCCAAGCCAGATTTTGCGCCAGCGGCAGTTCGCCCCGTCGAGGTTTGCCTCAGCGAGATTAGCGAGCGTGAGATTCGCCTTCGACAGATTTGCAGCTTCGAGATTGAGGAAGCCGAGGTTTGCGCGTCTGAGACTTGGCCCTCGGGTTTTCTTCCCTCCACGCGTTCCATGCTTTGACCCCTTGCTTGAGTATCCTGAGGTGGGTCCTGTTTGCCATTCCAGATGAAATTTTGCTCGATCAGGATTCCAATCAAGTATGGGATTGTCCTAATGTCCGGTATCAGGCGGGAAAGTATACATACCTTAGCGCTAGGCAGCTACCTCCCGAAGCGATTCCATCTCTCGCAGCCAAACAATGATTTGGTTCCAACTCGGAATGCTTTGGGACGCCAAATTTCTAAAGACTTTTGGGGTCCGGGCATCCAGAAACGCACATTAACTAAATTACGGTTCGCCGAATACCTGGAAGAAGCATTTTTTCACGACTTACCGCGGCCTCGAACTTGTAATTGGTTTGCCGGCTGACCTATAAACTCCTCTTGAAAAGAAGACCGCCAGACCTTGGCGTTAATTTCTTGCCAGCGCTCATAAGGGGCATATGATTCAGTTCACTAAACTTGTTCAGCGGTTCCTGACGTTTGTCAGACATTTTTCCTAAGGAGCAGCCCGATGCGAAAGAAGATTCTCTGGATTCTGATACTTGTTGGAGTGGGATTCGGCGTTGCGATTCAAAGAGCTCCCAATCAAAACGTTCATTCTCAGGGGCGTGGCGCCGTCACTCCGGAAGTGATCGCCCGGCGAAACTCCCTCGAGAAAGAACTTCAGTCAGTTGCTATAGTCGAGCGCAAGCTCATGGTCCCTATGCGCGACGGCAAGCGCATGGCGACCGACGTCTATCGCCCGAAAGACACATCCAAGAAGTATCCCACGATCTTTGTTCGCACGCCGTACAACTTCAATTTCTGGGACGTTCGCAACGGCGTGCCGCGCGAGATGACAAACGAGCTCGAGGCAGTCAAGCGCGGGTACGTCTTTGTCGAGATGAAC
>JBGPNE010000263.1:0-4899 GCA_041487335.1 Pyrinomonadaceae bacterium | reverse complement strand
AGGGCACGGCCCGCGACATTACCGAACGCAAGCGGGGGCAGGAGGCGTTGCGTATGTACTCGCAGCGGTTAATGGAAGTGCAGGAAGTTGAACGAGAGAATATCGCGCGTGAGTTGCAACAGCAGATTGGCGAGATCCTGACCGCCTTAAGAAATGACCTGCAGACAATCCAGCGTTCCGGCCGGAGTGTTGACGGTGTTCCTTCTGTGGCCGAGAGCATCGGTATGGTCGATGAGGCTCTGGAGCGCGTGCGCGAACTTTCGATCGAGTTGCGTCCTTCGCTCCTCGACGAAATCGGCCTGAGCGTTGCCCTCCGACAGTATGTGGATCGTTATGCTCAGCGCACTGGAATCCTCGCGCAAGTTTTGAACGGTTTTAAGGACGACAGCCGTTTGCCGCGCGAACTCGAGACTGCCTGTTTCAGAATTACTCAGGAGGCATTAACCAATGTGGCGCGGCACGCGCACGCCGTCAACGTGTCCGTGCAGCTCGAGCGTTATCGGGAAAGAATGTTGCTGACCATAATGGATGACGGAGTTGGCTTTGACATCGCTAACCTGAGAAAGAGCGCTTCGGAGGCTTCCGCGCTGGGATTGCGCGGAATGGAAGAGCGGGCTCTCGCCGTCGGAGGGTACATCGAGATTGATTCCGCTGCGGGGCGAGGGACCCGAATCCGCGCAACTTTCCCCTTCAAGCAAAGGTAGTACAGGGTAGTGATGTAGTTTGAATGTGGGACGCGCATCTTGCGCGTGATTCACGGGCGGGACGCCCGTGCCACTCCCCAAAACGCTCACAAACTTTTTCAAAGCTTGGTTAAAATGGAAAAGGCCGGGCCCTCCCACAAGCCTAGCCTTTTCCTTCACAGCTTTGGGCTGTGATATTTGGGCGGAGACATTCAGCCTCGATGCTTGTGTCCTCACCCCACAAGCGACGCCCGAGTTGCCGCTATTCTACTCCCAAAAATGAATTCGTCAATATCTAATCACGTAGTTCAGTTCGATATTGATTTCTGCGAGTATCTCCCAGTTTCAGAAGCCGCCCGCCTATCGCGGATTGCCTTGTTTCCTATCTCGATACCGAAGGTTCACGACATACAGTTGAGGTCGAGGCGGAGAGTTTGTACGAAGCCGCGGTGTCAGCGATGCCCACTTATAAGGAACATAACTGGAGCCTGGGCTATAAAGTCATCCTTAAAGCGCGATTGCGGGGCGCTACTCTGAGTAGCCTATGACCATTGATTGCACGGCAATATAGATGTATAAGCCTCTAGTCCCATTTCTTTCCGTTGGAGGCCGAGCCTGCGATGAAACCAGGGCGGCCGTGTAATCGACGTCTTTACTTGCAGAGGCATATCCGCTAATGGACCAACCACAACGCGAAGATAGCGGTGGTCTGGCCGATGCCATGGATCGCGAGCAACTGGGGCGCCTAGTGGCGTCTCGGCACCCTCCACAACCAACCTCGGCAATTCCCCGCCGGAGTAAAGCAAAGTGGGTGTTTCTGCCGCTAATTCTGACAGTCGGTTTTCTAGCGTTGGCTTCGGGCCTGTTTCTATCCTTCCGGACCAGGTTAGGGGTTGCGCCTGGACCAGCCAAACCGAGCAATGCTCAATCGAACACAAGACGACCTTACCAGCCAGTAGCTGAGCACGAAATGGTCACCATTCCCGGTGGCACTTTCAAAATGGGTCGTGATGATGTAACTCCCACTGAAGGACCGAGTCATGTGGTCACAGTGCGAGACTTTCTCCTGGATAAAACGGAAGTGACGAATGCTGAGTACGCGCAATTTGTCAACGATGCTAATCACGCGCCACCCTACCATTGGATAAGCGTTAAGGCGCCCGTCGGTGAGGAACTGCTGCCCGTGTCGAACGTGTCTTATGACGACGCGATCGCCTTTGCTGCGTGGCGTTCAAAGCGAGACGGGGTGCCTTATCGTTTGCCGACGGAAGAAGAATGGGAATACGCGGCCCGCAACGGAGATAAAGACAATCTATATCCATGGGGTAACGCGTGGGAGCCGGGCCGAGCAGTCACCCAAGAGGCCGGCGTAGGCAAGGAACAGCCGGTGGGAACTTATCCGGAGGGCAGCAACCAGTGGGGCGTATACGACCTAATTGGAAACGTCTGGGAATGGACTTCCACCAGGGCTTCGCTTTATCCGGGTAGTCCGCTGAAGCTTCCGGAGCAGAACAAAGATTGGATCGTGGCGCGAGGAGGCAGCTATGGCAGTCCTGCAAATAAAGTCAGCGGCACGATGCGCGATTGGTTTGCGCCCAACTACAAGAATCCAGCACTGGGATTTCGTTTGGTAAAGTCCGCCTATTAGTTATGGAGGTTGCTGCTGGCACACGTTTGAGCCGCTATCAAATCCGCTCGCCGTTAGGTAAGGGCGGAATGGGAGAAGTATACCTTGCTCATGACACCCAACTAGACCGACCCGTCGCACTCAAGATTCTCCCGTCAAGTCTAGCTTCTGACGAGGAGCGGATGCAGCGCTTTGCTCAGGAAGCTCGCACGACATCAGGATTAAATCATCCCAACATCCTGACTGTTTATGAGATCGGAGAGGTCGCTGGGACTAAATTCATGGCGTGTGAGTTTGTTGATGGGATCACTCTGCGACAGCTCATCCAGGATCCCGGACTAAGCCTATGCTTAAAGCTTGATGTTGCCATTCAGACTTGCTCTGCTCTCGCGGTGGCCCATGCTGCAGGTGTCATTCACAGGGATATTAAGCCCGAAAACATCATGGTGCGGACGGATGGGTACGTGAAAGTTTTGGATTTCGGTCTTGCGAAGCTGACAGAGAGGATGCGTTCTCAGGAGCCTAGCGACCCGGAAGCCCGAACGGAACCACTAATAAACACCGATGCTGGCGTAGTGATGGGAACAGCGAGCTACATGTCGCCCGAGCAGGCTCGCGGTCTTGAAGTGGATGCGCGAACGGACATTTGGAGTAGCGGAGCCGTGCTTTACGAAACACTCACAGGTCGAGTGGCATTTGCGGGATCGACCAAGAGCGACGTTGTTGCGTCGATACTGGAACGTGACCCCGCTCCACTCTCGCGTGATGCTCCTGAAGCTCCCGATGAGCTTGAGAGAATCGTTAGCAAGTCGCTCGCGAAGGACAGAGAAGAACGATATCAAACAATCAAGGATCTACTAATCGATCTTCGCAGACTAAAACGCGGTCTAGAGATCAATGCTGAACGGGAGCGAGCTTGGAAAATTGACACCGATAGTGGCCCGGAAGGCGGACCAAGACCGGCCCTAACTGAGAATCGGTCCCTACCTCGCACGTTGAGTGGTGAGTATTTTTTGAGTCAGTTGAAACAATATAGACGCCTTGCACTGTCAGTTCTAATCGTCTTGATTGTTGCAGCGTCCATCATTGTATATTTCAGAACGAATTCGTCTTCAATAGATTCTTTAGCCGTTCTCCCCTTTCTTACCGCCGGCTCCGATCCGGACATGGAATTCATTGGCAGCGGAATCTCTGAGAACATCATTAACAACTTCACGCGATTACCCTCAATTCGAGTAGTGCCGCAAAGCATGGTGTCGCGCTATAAGGGACAAGAGGTAGATTCCGTAAAGGTCGGTAAGGAGTTAGGTGTTGGAGCGGTTCTAACCGGACAGGTGTTTAAGAGGGGCGATGCCCTGATTGTCAAAGTAGACCTAGTAGACGTAACAAATCAGAAAGAGCTTTTGGTCAAGGGTTACAGCAGAACGTCTTCAGACGTCCTTGGAGGCGCTGCAATTTTGGCAATGCAAGAAGACATTTCCAAACAGGTGTTCGAAGAGCTGCGATCAAAACTAATTACCGAGCACTGAAAGTGATTACGCGTTCTTTATCTTGATTGTGGACTCCGACATTGTTGCTAATCGCCGCGCGGCGCAGTCAACTCTGGATGTTGAGCCCGTGAGGTTTGATCCAGAAGTTCCAATCTGAGATCATGTGTCCGCTATGAATCTGCATAGCTACCCGTTCAACTGTTCAAAGACAAGAGGTGCGATGTGAACACTAGAATTCGGCTCGTCGTCATGGCGAAGTTACACGTAACAGCAGCCGTGCTGTTGCTCGTTCTTATCGGCCCGATATCGACCCAGGTTAGGAGTCAACAAGCTGACCGCGGAGTCAAACTTGCAGCATCAGACTCGGTCAAGGCCCTACCTGCCCAGGGCAAGCGTTATGCATTGGTCATTGGCGTCGACCGCTATGCAGATACGCAAATCACGACGCTCGGCGGCGCCAGTAATGATGCCAGGACACTCGCGAGCGCACTTATCCAATACGCGGGTTTTCCCAGTGAGCAGGTAACGCTCCTCAATTCGGATCAGCCCGCTGAGCGACAACCGACGCGCGGAAACATTCTGCGCCGGTTGTCGAACCTGGCGGCAGTTATTCCGCCCGATGGGCTGTTACTGATCTCGTTCGCCGGTCACGGGATCGAACGCGGGGGGCAGGCGTTTCTGCTTCCTTCCGACTCACAAGTAAGTAATGATGTTGATCTGCTCGAACAGACTGCAATTAACGTTTCTCAAATCAGGGATCGAATAAAGAAGATCGGAGTGAAGCAGGTGCTAATGATCATTGACGCCTGCCGCAACGATCCAGTTGGGCGCGCCAATGCCGACAACCCTTTAACTCCGGCTTACACAAAGGCCTTCAATTTCGATCTGCGTAATCGTGAAGTGCAGGCTTTTGCCACGCTCTATGCAACTGAAGTCGGACACCGGGCTTACGAATACAAAGAGAAGAAGCAAGGCTATTTCACATGGATCCTGGTCGAAGGCCTTAAAGGCGGAGCGGCGAATGAAAAGGGCGAGGTAACCCTGGCCAGCCTGGTGAAATATTTGCAGGAGCGTGTGCCCAAGCGCGTGCTGCAGGATT
>JBGPNE010000262.1:0-4908 GCA_041487335.1 Pyrinomonadaceae bacterium | reverse complement strand
GCGGCCCAACTGAACCAGGCGGTTTTCAGCGAACAGTCGGCGTCTGGCGCCGGAATCGCGCAAGCGCAGGCGCAGGTGGAACAGTCGCGGGCGCAAGTTGTGCAGTCGCAAGCGCAGGTGCAACTAGCTCAGGCTCAGGTGCGGCTAGCTGAAGCCGCGCTTCGGCTCGCTCAAGTTAATCTGTCTCACGCGACAATCGCTTCGCCGATCGACGGCATAGTAGTTTCGCGTGATGTGAGCGTGGGCCAGACAGTGGCTGCGAGCCTTTCGGCTCCGACACTTTTCACTATCGCCAACGACCTGACGCAGATGCAGGTGATCGCCAATATTGATCAGGCAGACATCGGCTTGGTCGAACAAGCGAAGTCGGTCAAGTTTACAGTCGACGCCTTCCCCACTCAGGAGTTTGACGGCAAGATTCAGCAGGTGCGACTCAATCCGCAGACGGTTCAAAACGTTGTGACCTACAACGTCGTGATCGACGTCAGCAATCCGGAACAGAAACTTAAACCCGGCATGACGGCCAACCTGACGATCACGATCGACGAACGCAACAACGTGCTGAAAGTGCCCAATGCCGCACTGCGCTTTACACCGCAAGACGCGACTGGCCAAAAAACCAGCGCCAATCCGAGCGGATCTCCTAATGCGTCCGGTCAGGGTCGCCGACAAGGCGCAACGCAGCAGTCCGCCAATGCTAACGCTGCTACAGGATCAAACGCTGCGGCGCAGAATAGCCCGCAGCAGGGAAGTGGCGGTGAACGCCGATTTGCTTCCTCTACTGCGCCGGTGTTGGCAGGTCAGACGCGTTTGGTCTGGGTGCTCGATCAGAGCGGTAAACCGCAGTCTCGCCGGGTCAAGATTGGTCTTACCGATGGTGCTTCGACCGAAGTTGCCGAAGGCAGTTTGCAGGAAGGCGAGATGGTCATTACCGGTCAAACCATAACTGGCGCCAGTAAGCCGCAAAGCAGCCAGAGTCCTGCTCCAGGCTTCGGCGGTGCTCCGCGAGGTGGTGGTGCGCCCGGTGGCGGCCGGCGAAACTAATCATCGCAATCCGCGCGACAGCCGCTGGACTGTCGAAGCGCGGGGCGGCTAGCCATCACTGGGAATCAGACGGGAATAAAACAATGTCAGCGACATCAGTAATCGAACCACAAGAGCTGCAGGTAAACGCGGCAGCAATCGCGCAGATGCCGGAAGCTCGCCCGGTTATTCAGTTGGATCACATTCATAAGACTTACACGATGGGCGATGTCGAAGTGCACGCCTTGCGCGGGATTTCGCTCACGATCAGAGAGGGTGAATTTATAGCGATCATGGGCGCTTCCGGATCCGGCAAATCGACGGCGATGAACATTATTGGCTGTCTGGATCGTCCCACGCGCGGAACTTACGCCCTCCACGGTCAGGATGTCTCCGAAATGTCCAAAGATGAGCGCGCCGATATTCGCTGCGAAAACATCGGCTTTGTGTTTCAGGGCTTCAACCTGCTTTCGCGCACCTCCGCGATCGAGAATGTCGAATTGCCGATGCTATACGCGGGCGTTGCCACCGCCCAGCGTAACCAACGCGCGCTGGAAGCGCTTGCGTCAGTGGGGCTGGCCGGACGCGAGCAGAATAATCCTAATCAGTTATCCGGCGGACAGCAGCAGCGCGTCGCGGTTGCCCGGGCGCTCGTCAACAACCCGGCGCTGATTCTGGCAGACGAGCCGACCGGTAACCTCGATTCGCGCACGTCGGTGGAAGTCATGGAAATCTTCCAACGACTCAATCGCGAACGAGGCATTACGCTTATTCTTGTCACGCACGAACCGGACATCGCTCAGTTTGCGCAGCGCGTCGTGGTCTTTAAGGACGGCAGAATTCAGAAGGATTACCAAATCGACGAACCGCGCGATGCTGCCGAAGAGTTGAGGAATTTGCCTGCCGTCGAGGACGAAGACGAAGAAAGCGACTGATGGCTTTCGCTATGGAGTTAGCTTTATGGAATACAGATTTACCACAGCGGCGCGGAGAACCACAGAGATCTCCCTGGCTCTGTCTCTTGGTGAACGCCCAGGTGGCCAAAATTCAGTGTGGGATTAACAGGTCATGAACCTTCTAATGATTATTCGCGTTGCCTTTCGTGCCCTTCTGCGTAACAAGATGCGCGCGGCCTTGACCATGCTCGGTATTATCATCGGCGTTTCGGCAGTGATTGCGATGGTGAGTATTGGTCAGGGAGCGCAGGCTTCTGTGCAAGCTCAGATCGAGAGTATCGGCACTAACTTGCTATTCGTCAGCGCCGGCGCCCAGAACCTCGGGGGAGTACGCAGTGGAACGGGTGACAGCGGCACCAACACACTTACCGTCGAAGATCTCGAGGCGATCCGGCGGGAAGTGCCGAGCGTCTCTATGGTCACGCCGGCTGTCAACGCCAGATCACAACTTGTTTCCGGAAATATGAACTGGAACACATCTGTTCAGGGTGTAAGTGAGCAATATCCGGACGTACGCAAATGGATGGTCCAGAGCGGCAATTTTTTTACCGAAGCTGACGTGCGCACTGCCGCGCGCGTGATCGTGATTGGGCAGACGATAGCGGATAATCTCTTGCCCGGTATGGACCCTGTAGGGCAAACGGTGCGCCTGATGAACCTCCCTTTCCGCGTTGTCGGCGTGATGGTGCGCAAAGGCCAGGATCAACAGGGACGCGATCAGGACGATATTGCCTTCGCTCCCTACACTACTGTGCAGAAGAAAATCCTGGGAAGCCCGCGCCTGCAAATAGCGTACGTTTCAGCTATCTCGCAGGATGCAACCTATACGGCGCAGGCACAGATCACGGATCTGCTGCGTCAACGCCACAAACTCTCGGCTAATGAACTGGACGACTTCACCGTACGGAACATGACGGACGTGGCTGATGCAGCCAACGCGACCAATAACACTATGACGATTCTGCTGGCCTGTATTGCGAGCGTCTCGTTGCTCGTGGGCGGTATCGGAATCATGAACATCATGCTGGTCTCCGTGACCGAGCGCACTCGTGAGATTGGCATACGCATGGCAATCGGGGCCCGTTCTTCCGCCGTGCGCAGTCAATTTCTTATCGAATCTATCGTGCTCAGCCTTACTGGTGGTCTCTTCGGCATAGCGCTCGGAATTATTGTTTCCCTCTCAATACCGAAGTTCCTTGGCTGGCCCACGCTCATTTCCACCCTGGCCATCATCGGCTCAGTGATCTTCTCGGCCGCGGTGGGAATATTTTTCGGCTACTACCCAGCACGCAAAGCCGCCGCCCTGGACCCGATTGAAGCCTTGCGTTACGAGTAAAATCAACCAAAGGGTTTAGGCGAGAAATCAGACGCGGACGCCGGTCGGTGTTAGAGCTGTTTGAAGGGAGTGTTCCGACATTCTTACGGCCCATTACTCGCCATACGAAGGGTCGAGGCGGTCGAGCTTGCGGAGCAGGCCGGGCCAGGCGAGTTGCGCGCCTTGTCCTACAGTAACGACATTGAGCTGTAACGCGACGCGCTTCAGGATTGGCTCGGGCACCGAGACGAGTTCCCTGCCGCCCGATTGTGCAAGAATTTGAATCTTGCATGCCCGCTCCAGGATGAACATTGAAAGGAAGCTGTCGGCCACACTTCGCCCGACCGTTAGCAGGCCGTGGTTTCGCAGTATCATGTAGTTCTTGTTCCCCAGGTCCTGGACGAGCCGCGGCTTCTCTTCCTCATCCAGCGCCAGTCCCTCGTAGTCGTGATAGGCAAGTGAAGAGAGAGGGAAAAGTGCCTGCTGCGAAATCGGGAGCAGTCCGTCCTTCTGTGCGGAAACAGCCACACCGTAGACGGTGTGGAGATGTGTCACGCACAAAGCGTCCGCGCGCGCGGCATGCACGGCGCTGTGAATTGTAAATCCCGCCGGATTGATAATGTAAGGCGACTCCATAACAATCTTGCCCTGGAGATCGACCTTCACCAGACTTGATGCCGTGACTTCGTCGAACATCATCCCGTACGGGTTAAGCAAAAAGTGGTGTTCGGGCCCGGGAACGCGCGCGGAGATGTGCGTAAAAATGAGATCGTCCCAACCATGGTGAGCTACGAGGCGATAAGCCGCTGCCAGATCGACGCGCACTTGCCATTCCTCTGCAGACACCTGTTCACGGATAGTCGATTTCTTTTGAGCAGTACTAGTCATAGCCTCCTCCTTATCACTGGATGTAGGGTTATCACTTGAACTCAAATGATTTGACGTAATCCATGAAAGCCTGGTCCCAGCGACTCACGGTTTTCTCAGGTCCAACCAGTTTAGCAAAGTAAGCGCCTTTGGGCGTTTCGACAATAGCCGCCCGCAGGCGATAGTTACTCTTGTTGTTCAGCGTGCCGCTGCCAGGCGACATCTCTGCAGTATAGGTGCCATTCACGTCGAGCGTCGTCACTTTCAAACCGTTTACAGTGAGTGTTTCGGTTTTGGCTATATCCTTCGACGAGCTGCCATCGGGTTCGACCATTTGACCGGTCCAGCGGTCGAGGTTCGCCTGGATGGAGCCACCCTGTCCTGCTCCGAAGTAGTAGAGCACGAGCGATCCGTTTTCGCCGTCGCCCTCGGCTTTCGGCAGTGTGTATTGCGCGGCGCGCATGCTTGAACTTGGGTGCTCGCTCACCCAGCCATCGGGAACCTTGTAGCGCAGTTCGCCAGTCGCTTTGCCAGCAGTCTGCATTGGACTCTGCGGATTATTGGAACCCACTGTCACTGCTGTCCCGGAACAGGACGAGCACGACAGCGCGGTCAATAACGCCAGGCTTGTGCCGGCAATCGTTTCTTGCATTTTCAACATGAGAAGAAACCAATTGGTCATTGAAGTGCATCTATCCAATCCATTCAATCCGAAACCAATGAGTCTTTGAGCCTTCCTGCTTGATT
>JBGPNE010000261.1:0-4943 GCA_041487335.1 Pyrinomonadaceae bacterium | reverse complement strand
GCAGATGACTCAGGCCCCGCACACGATCAAAGCACAAAAGCTTGTCCGCGGCGGGGTTTTCCGTTGTGCCCTGATTTCCTTGTTGCAGGTTCATACTGTCGGTGATTGCAGTCTTGCCCGGTATGATTGTTTTCTGATAGTGTACGGAATTGGGCACACCTCGCCACTTTTAAGACCTACGGTGAATTTTCGCTCTCGGGACTCATTTTGTTTGGGCATGAAACATCCTTCTCTAATTCGAGGTGATGCATGACTAAAGCGGAACTCGTTGAAGACGTCGCCCAAGCGGCGGAACTCACAAAAAAGGATGCCGAACGCTTAGTAGAAATTGTTTTTGAGAGCATTATCGAAACACTGAATCAAGGAGAGAAAATTGAACTCCGAGGTTTCGGCAGCTTCCGTGTGCGTGAGCGCGGCGCTCGCCGCGGTAGAAATCCCAAAACGGGAGACCCTGTCAGCATTCCCGCCAAACGCGTACCCTATTTCAAGCCCGGCAAGGAACTCAAAGAGCTGATAAATGAGAACAGCTCTCAATCCCACAGCGCATCCGAAAGCTCACGACCAGTCACTCCGGATGACACCGGCCAGCCGCCGGTTTTGTAAGATTCAGACCAGAGGATTGAAAGTTGGACACGTTATGGAGTCCCTGGCGTTCAGAGTACATCGCTTCTGGCGGGGATGCCGATTCGAAAGGCCGTGTTTGTATTTTTTGTGAGCTTGAAGCCGATCCTGACAAGGACGAAACGAATTATGTCCTCCTGCGGGCCTCGTATAATTTCATCGTCCTCAATATCTATCCCTACACAAGCGGCCATCTACTGATTGTTCCCTACGAGCATGTCGGCAATCTCGATGCAGCCTCAAAAGAGACTACTGATGAATTGATGGATCTGATAAAAGCTTCCCAGACCGCGCTTCGGGAAGCCTACAAACCGACGGGCTTCAATATCGGTATGAACCTGGGCCACTCTGCAGGAGCCGGTATTGTAGACCACATCCATATTCACATTATGCCGCGTTGGACCGGGGATACAAACTTCATGTCGACCATTGGTCAAACACGCGTCATTCCCGAAGATCTCCCCACCACCTATCGCAAACTACGCGACCGGTTCTGACGAGCCGGCAAGTCTTTCATTTTTCGATTAACGCTTGGCTACTTTGCGGGTTATAGCTTCGTCTTCGACTTCGCCACCCTCGTTTATTGGGATTTCGGAAGGTCTGCTGTAGGTGATTCCACGTTCTTCGATATCCAGATTCGCGGGCGGCAGTGTCGGAAGTGGACCGGCCAGAGGCGGATTGAAACCTGGGTAATCGATTCGCGCATGATAGATGGCAGTTAAGGCGCTGATAATAGCTTCCCTGATTGTTGTTAGTTCTCGTAGAGTCAAGTCGCATTCATCGAGCTGGCCGTCGCTGATGATTGCATCAACGATCTTAAGCACGATGGTGCGAATATTGTCAGGATCAGGCCGTGCGAGCGAACGCGCTGCTGCTTCGCATGAATCAGCGATCATCATGATTGCTGCTTCCTTAAACTGAGGCCTGGGGCCGGGATAACGAAACTCCTTGTCCTCTATTGTCTCGCCCGGCTTTGCCTGCGCCTGTGCTTTGCGAAGAAAGAAGTGTAGCGTGCGCGTGCCGTGATGTTGGGGAATGAAATCCGCAATCTTTTTCGGTAGGTTGATCTCCTTTGCCAACCTTAGGCCGTACGTAACATGGCTGGTAATGACCCTGGCACTCTGCGAAGGACTTAAGCGATCATGGGGATTCTCACCCTGTTGATTCTCAACAAAGTACTCTGGCGCTGCGAGTTTGCCAATATCATGATAGAGCGCTCCGATGCGCGCCAGTAACGGATTGGCCCCGACCGCCCGACACGAGTCTTCCGCTAACTGGCCCACCGCATGCGAGTGTTGGTTGGTTCCGGGAGCCCGCAACGCGAGTTGGCCGAGCACCGGTAAATCGGCATTTGAAAGCTCCAGCAACTTAACATCGGTCAGAATACCGAAAAGGGTTTCATTTATGGGCAATCCGCCCGCAGCAAAAATCGCGCAGAGAAGACCGCCCACAAATCCGCAGCCGCCAGCGAGCAGGGTCATATTCAACGTAATGGGCTGCTCAGCGTAGGCAATCAACGCGAGGGCCATTAATACATTCATCCCGCCAACAAACAGCCCGGCAATCGTGACTGACTGGCGCTCTCGGTAACGTCCTATTCCGTAAACAGCTGCCGAAGAAGAGATCATTGCATAGATGGCTTTCTGAATACCGATCGGAGCAAGCATTCCGGCAAACAGAGCCGTAATGATTCCAGCAAGAAAGGCAAGTTGAGTATCCACCAGCATTGCCACCAGGAGCGCGCCAGCCGCAAAAGGAATGGCGAAGCTCAAAATTGCCGGATCGTTGAGTGGCGCGCGCATCTGAGCCGCAACACTATCCCCAAAAGTGAATCCCACCCGCATTAGCGCAGTCTGGATAACGATCGCGGAACCCACGAGTGCAAAGGCTCTTCTTTTCGACAGAGATAACGTGGCCGCACTGCTTCTATGCTCCGTAAACTTCCACGCTGCCCAATAAACTGCGCTGACGATCAAAAGTAGTCCAAGTAGATTGTGCCAGGGCCTTCCTTTATGTTCTATGCTCTCGATAGCTGCAAACTGAGCAAGCATACTTGAAGTTACGGTATCGCCTTGACGCGCAATTACCTGGTTTCGCTTTAGCGAAATCACAATCTTAGCAACCCTATTGGCCTCCGTCTCACGCGCGGTTGCTGTGGCCGTCTGATCGAGCACCACATTCGGACGGATGAGAGGCCCCATTGCTGAAACGAGAGCAGACTTCTCCTCTTGAGACCAGTTAGAAAGGTTTCGAACTCGCAATTCCAAGTTTCGGCGCGCGGTGGAGAGCTCGGTCATGCGAGTCTGTGGCGCCGGGACGATCATCTGGGCCGCTGGATTTCGGACGTCGATCAGCACGATCTCTTGCTTCAAACGATCAGAATCATTGTCATCATAGATGTAACTGCCGCTAATCTCACGAATCAATGCCGTAAGGCGATCAAGTTCATTCTCGTCAAACTTATGCGAGATGACCGCTCGGGCGACCGGTACTCCTCCTTCACCACTCCACGCCGGTGCTTTAGTCTTGGTCTCAACTTGTTTCTTGAGGTCTTCCCACTCAGCGCGAAAGCTCTCGGCGGAGCTTTCGCCTCGGGTAGAGTCGAAATTGAAACTCGAACGAGTAGATTCCCACGCAGCATTACGGCGCTTTTCAGTCTCGGCAATGTCCACTGTAGTGATGTCGACTGGCGCAACGACTGTCCTCGTGACTACGTCACCCTCTCGGTAGTTTTCTGCTAAGCCAGACGAGTAGCTGTTAAGGAGTAATAGTGTGGTTACTACGACAAGAAGGCCGAAGCCCACGAAAAGTCGAGTTTGCGGTTTGAATACCTCAAACGGGCGCACCAGGTAGCGCCCAAGTGTTTCGCGCGCCTGGCTCAATGGAGTTGTGAATCGCGGACGAAGGCCCATTGTCGTCTATGCAATACGGGATCGACGCTTGGTGGCGAAGCCTTCTTCGTTTGCAGACTGAGTGACCAGATTGTGCGCGATAATAGCGCCTGCTTTCTCGAGCAAAGGTTTCAAGCTGGCTGCGTCAGTCGCCGAGATAACGACAGCATCGCGCGCACCGCCTTGGGTAACCTGCCCGAAAACCACGTTCATCGTTCTGGCTCCAACGAGATCTGCCTTATTCAAGGCTATAACAGCCGGAATCTCCAAGAGCTTAAGCTGACCTAAGATTCTCTCGACTGATTCAATCTGCTGCTGCCAACGGGGGTTCGAAGCATCGACGAGATGAATGAGCAGTTTGCTATCACGGATCTCTTCAAGAGTCGCTCGGAAAGCGGAAAGAAGATCCGGCGGCAGGTCGCGAATGAAACCGACCGTGTCATTAATAATGACTTCTTGTTCACGTGGCAGGCGCAGCCGTCTGGAAGTCGGATCGAGCGTGGCAAACATTCTCTGCTCCGTGTGAACCGCGCTATTCGTGAGTGTATTCAGCAAGGTCGATTTGCCTGCATTTGTATAGCCGACAATCGAGATAATCGCAAGACCATCTCTGGTCCGTCCCTTTCGACGCTCGTGGCGCCGCTGTCGCTGTGCCTCAATCTCCTGCTCGAGACGATTAATGCGATCGCGGACACGGCGGCGATCGGTTTCCAGCTTTGTCTCACCAGGACCGCGCCCCCCAATACCGCCGGCCAACCGCGAAAACGCCGAGTCTTGGCCGGTAATGAGTCGCGGCAGAAGATACTTCAACTGGGCCAACTCCACCTGAATCTTACCTTCTCTTGATTGCGCGCGTTGAGCAAAGATGTCGAGAATCAGTTGGGAACGATCGATGATCTTTAGATCTGTTACCTCCGAGAGAGATCTTACTTGTGCAGGGGTCAGTTCACGGTCGAACACCAGCATGTCAGCGCCCAACTGAAGTGCGCGAATGAGAAGTTCATCAAGCTTGCCGCGTCCTAGGACAGTGCGAGGATCGATCGCGGCCCGACGCTGAATGATCTTGTCTTGCACCACAATTCCCGCAGAGGTTGCCAACTCGTAGAGTTCGGCCATCGATTCTTCGGCATCAGCAAGGGGACCCGCCGTAACGCTCACAAGAATAGTACGGTCCCTGACTTCTGCTTGCCTCGTCGTGCGGCGATTTCGGGCCATCTCTTCCTCGAGTGAGTTGATCAACGCAACAAAGTCAAGGTCCATCTGAGACGGTATCTTCGGCTCAAGAAAAGCATATGGTTTGGGCGTGTTAACGTTCTCCAATTCTCCCGCAAGCATCGGCAGCAGGTGTGCCGCACGTACTAGTCCGGGAAGACCAGTGTCGGGATCAACGTCAATCGCGGCCATGAGGTCCAGACGAAGCAGTGCCAGGTC
>JBGPNE010000260.1:0-4951 GCA_041487335.1 Pyrinomonadaceae bacterium | reverse complement strand
GTCGTCCTTGGGGAACTTGAAGCCGTTCTTCTTGAATGCCTCGCCAAAATCATTCAGCTCGGGAAAATTGTTGTGACAAGTCGAGCAAGAAGTTTGGTACTTGCGAGCAAATGCAGGAATAGCAACCGCCTTTGGTGCCGGCTTCAGCACTAAAAATAGAAGCAACGGAGCACCGCCGACGATGAGAGCCTTAAGCAAACTGAAGCTTCGCCGATCTCGTTCATGAAACATCTGAAAGCCTCCTTTGGTCACTGGCCGAGCGAAAGCTGGCCGGACATTTCAAGTGCAAGAGCCGACTTCGGGTATTCTTGCTCAGTTGAAAGACTTAAAGCGTCCTGGGGGCGCTTAACTGCACGGGGTGGATATTCTTTCCCAGAGTTCGTTGAAAGACTCAAAGCGTCTTGGGGGGCGGTTTTAATCCCAGAGCCTTACTTAGTACTCTTGCGTCGGCGATTAGTCGAAAGATTCACTTAAATAGGCCTGGTTCTATGCTCAAGTATGTCAATTTGTCTCAGTTATAAGAAGTAAGATGACTCAGGAATACGCAATCAATATGCCGATGACGATTCTGGGAAGAGCCACCTCTCTGGACGCTTGCCCACCTTTCTACCGCTGCAGTTGGCAAGCAATGTGCCGGAAAGAGCAAAGCCTTTTTCAGCCATTTCGAGTTTGATTAGGAGCAAAGTTGCGGGCTTTCACCCAATGTCTTGCGTAACTTTCCACGGCAGATCGAGATAAGAGAGGTAAGGATGCGGAACTGTCAGATCGCGAACTCAAGATCCGTCGCCTGCCGACTATGCCAGCAGTCTGTGCGGCATAAGCGTTGCTCCCACACTAGGTTGAGCTGTGGACTTCAGATGGTCTGGAGGATTCCAGAGGAGCTGAGAAGGGAGTGAGCTGTGCTCGGTTCGATGCGTACTCTATCACTCATCCGCCTGTTTACCTAAACAGGTGAGCTACTCCCCAAAAAAGCTGGACAGGTGAATAAGATAAAAATCGGTGCCTCTTGAGAAGGGACTCCGTCAAACTAGGGATTGAGAAGGATGAGTCTGGGAGACCCCTTGCTGGAGGCTGGAGTTCGCGGGATGATCGGGATGGGCCAGTAGCACAAACTTTGGTCTGCGTGTATCTCTTCTTCTAGGACCCTAAACACACGGTTATCTTTTGTGCTGACGCAGCCGCAGTGTGCGTAAGACTACCGAGTACTTTGCGGAGAATCCCTCAATAACCGACGTGAGTGAAGAGTTTTCGGATCGCGCCTTTAAGAAATTACGGCGATAGCAGTGGGGGTACTCAGCGTGGTGTTTCCTGATGCTAAAGTAGGTGTGACGACCTATGACCTCAGCGCCGGAGTCTCATCCGATCCCCGGTTCTGCTAAGCACGTGTATGCGAAGTTTCGCGCAAGCGAGTGAGCAACTTTTCGCAGTGGCGACAAATCGCTAGCCTGGGAAGGCACAAACCCGTGGCAAAACTCTAGTGGGTAGATGAGTTCTGACCGCGCGGGATAACGACCGGGGCCCCAGCCGGGCAGCCCGGCTGGGGTGGTGCTAATGTTCGCAGTTTCTCGAGAGTTATCCCTCCCGAAAATGTCGTCCGGCCAATTAATCCTTGCACTTACGGCTGATTCTCCTCTAATACTGCTTGACGCCTTCGTGAACCTTGTTTTTGGCATTTTCTAGTGCAGCTATGTTTATTTTCTCAACCTTCTACCTCTTTGTCTGCGGCCTGCTCCGACTTCTCGGACTTGTCCATATCGAAAATTCAATCTGGCATGCTGCAGTAGCTTCCTTCTCTACAGCCTTGCTCTTCCCTGCCCCGAGCTAACTCGTTTTTGTTTGTCTCGCCTCGCGCCGGCAGCTCATCGGAGTATGCTCCTCCTAGTTCGAGGCGCATCATCTGCCTCGGTCCGAGCTAATGCGGTCTACTCTCTTCACTCTCTTATGCCGCTCTCATAACGATGATGCAATCCGCCAACCTGCGAGATACTGATGACTTTTCCCTTTGACGGTAGTTCGGCGGTCGGATGGGCCGTCACATTGAAATGGACCACCTGCCTCCTGTCATGGAGCAGAACAACGAAGCCGCACAACAGGTTGAAGGTCACTGTCGGCGGAGTACTCTGGCTCGTAGCTCTAAGTGCAAGAATTTAAAGCGCGGATAACATTTTCGGGACCGACAGGGACCCTTGATCTGCACGGCGGGGCGACCCTATCGCGTCGCAACCGATATGCCATCCCGTATGTTGCGATATCAGGGAATTCGTCTGTAAGTCTCTTTATTCTTGTGTAAAGTTCCGCAAAAACTCTGCGTAAAAGCTCGCACAAGAAGTGCCCCCGGTTGTCCCACCTTACATCTATTCGTGAATTGGGGCTGCCCCTCAGCGGCACAGTCCTTGCTCCTGGTTAGCCAGACAGGAGGTAGCCGCAGTCGCGGTTCTGAAGACTTATGATCACCATCAAGCGGATCCTTTGCCCCACGGATTTGACTACCAACTCAGATCAAGCCCTGCGCTATGCTGTGGCGCTGACTCGCGCGTATGAATCAAAACTGATTGTTTGCTATTGCACTGATGGCGCGGAAGCGGCTGGCGCGATGCCCTATATGCCTGCTGGGGCAATACAGCAGTCGGAGTTGGCCTACGCCTTGTCGCGCGGCAGAACTAAGGAACTCTTCGAGGGCGCTCTGCTCAACTTCCTGACACCGGTTACTTTTGCGAATCTTGAGTGGCAAGGGCTTCTCATCGAAGGCGACGACGTGGGAGAGGCAATTACCAGGACTGCGGCGGAACACGCCGCCGATCTTATCGTTATGCGCTCGCGACGAAGACCTCACCGCGCGGCGATTCTCGGCTCCACGGCTGAATCAGTATGCCGGACTGCGCCCTGTCCGGTTCTCGTCACGCACACGGACGAGCGCGACTGGGTGGAGCCCATGACTGAAAGCATAAATCTTCGGCGTGTGCTTGTGCCTTACGACTTTTCTGATTACTCAGAACTTGCGTTGAAATATGCGTTGTCTTTAGCGCAGGAGTATCAGGCAGAATTGCACCTGCTTCATGTCTTGCCGCGTCAGAGCTCAACTGGGCCGGAAATCGCCTGGTATCCGATGACTGGCGACGCCGCCTATCACAAGGCTGCTCGCCGTTTGCAAAAAGCGGTCCCTGCCGAGGCGCATCTCTGGTGCAAGATCAAACACGCGGTCAGCGAGGGACATCCATATCGCGAGGTGTTGAACTACGCCGAGAAGAATGACATAGACCTCATTAGCATTGGCGCACACGGAGCAGGATTTGGAATGCGCGCGCTGTTTGGTTCTAATGTTGATCGAGTGCTCCGTCAGGCGCCCTGTCCGGTACTCGTCGCCCGCCCGCTGAAACCAACTAACGCCCAAGCTTCGCAGCCACGTCTTAATGGAACAGCAGCAAACGTGTGAAGGAAGATTCCTCCCAGAGTTAGTTAAGATGCCTTTCGATGCTCTTTTCTCGGTTGCCTCATTTCCGGTGTTGATTGACGTTCTCGATTAGCGAGCGGCGGCCGATTCCGAGATTTCCTCGTCTTTACTCTGGTTCGCCTGGGGCCTCTGGCGCCCCTGGTTCTGTCGCTCGATCATCCACTCGGGATAAAGCGGCGCGGGCGCGGTGGTGCGAGAGAGTTGCTCCACCTCTTCGGGAGACAATTGCAAGGCCGATGCCTTCAGATTGTCTTCCAACTGCTCCATTTTGTTTGCGCCGATGATGATTGAGGTAACGCCGGGTTGGGCCAGGAGCCAGGCGAGCGCAACCTGCGCTACCGTGGCTCCCTCCTGGTTCGCTACAAGCGCGAGCGCGTCCACCGCGTCGAAGCCGCGAGCCTCGTCAATGGGCGGGAAGTCGAAGCCAGTGCGCCGTGCTCCCTGGGGATTCGGATCGTCCCGCCGATACTTGCCCGAGAGGAATCCGCCAGAAAGCGGCGACCACGGCAACACGCCGAGACCTTCCTCACGGCACAGCGGCAGCAACTCGTGCTCGAGATCACGTCCGACCAGTGAGTAGTAAGCCTGCAGCGACACGAAGCTGGTGCAGCCCTCACCGCGCGCGAGATAGAGCGCTTTCATCAGATGGCGTGCGGACCAGTTTGAGCACCCGAGGTAGCGCACCTTGCCCTGACGTACCAGGTCATCGAGTGCGCCCAGCGTCTCTTCAATAGGTGTAACCACGTCCCAGCCATGAACCTGGTAGAGATCGATGTAGTCTGTACCGAGTCGCCGCAGACTCTGTTCCACTGAAGAGAAGATATGGTGCCGCGAGAGGCCGACGTTGTTCACGTCGCCGCTGCCGCTCATCGCCGCTTCGCTCATCGCGCTGCGCACCTTGGTGGCAATGATTACCGTCTCGCGTCCGACTGCCGAGTCTTTGATGGCCCGGCCCAGCAAAGTCTCAGATTGCCCGTAAGCATAGACGTCTGCCGTGTCAAAAAAATTGATGCCCGACTCGATAGCCCGCACGACCATTTTGTTCGCGCCCGTCTGATCGACGACGGCGATGTTGAAAAAGTTTTCGCCAAACGTCATTGTGCCTAAGCACAGTTCGGATACTTTAAGGCCCGTATGTCCCAGTGTTCTGTAGTTCATTGTTCCCTCCCGCTCTAGTCGTAAACCTTGATTCTCTGTGCGTCCTCAGTGACGTTCGTGTCTCACTTGCTAGTGATCATAATCAACAGCATCTTGAATCTCGTCGCCGCCCTCACCGCGTGGGGGCAGTCCGCTGGCAGGGTGATGGTCTCGCCTTGTCTCACACGGAAATTCGATCCGGCCATATGGATATCCGCTTCTCCTTCGATGTTGACGACGAGGGCGTCGAATGGCGCGGTGTGCTCGCTTAGTCCCTCACCCTCGTCGAAAGCGAAGAGTGTCACCGTGCCGCCTTTGTTCTTCAGAAGCACACGGCTTACGATTGAGCCTTCCTGATATTGC
>JBGPNE010000259.1:0-4959 GCA_041487335.1 Pyrinomonadaceae bacterium | reverse complement strand
CTCGGTGATGACTGCAACTACTCAATCTCCCCCTTGTTCACGAGCCTTCCCGCAATCGGAGGAACCGGCTCGGTGAACGTTTTCGCTGAAGAGCGATGCGCGTGGCAGGCTGTGAGCAGCGTGAATTGGGTGACGATCACTTCGGGCAGCGTTGGTATAGGAAACGGAACTTTGAATTTTTCTGTGGCGTCTAACCCGAGCGTCGGCGGGCGCAAAGGCGTCATAACGATTGCGGGCAAGATGTTCGCGGTAAAACAAAAGGGGATGTGACGAGTGGAGAGAAATGGCGACGTCTCAGCGCTCGCACCGTCCGCACCGACTCGTCCAATTGAATGCACGATAAGAAGCATAATCGTGCATTCAATTTTATTGGAAAGAGGGATCTGACGATCGAACTGCTTGAGCGACCCTTCTGCGCCTGCTTTGAATACGCGATCATCAGATCGCGCAACGCCTCATAAGGCCGGATCACTTCAATATCCCAATCCCCAGGTTTTGAAATCCGGGATTGACGCCGGCGGCTCTTACCCCGATCAGCAAATCCTTTAGAAGCAATTCGGGTTTGGCAAGTCGCCGAGTTGGACGACATTATTGGTGCCGTAGCGGTCAATATGAGCCGTTTGATACCGGCCTCCGGATTTTGATTTGTGTGATCGCCTTCATCTCCTCCGTTCTCTTGGGAACCGGTCGGGGTTCTCCGTGAAGAGCGCATCCACGCCCAGTTCAAACAGGAAGTGGTACATTTCTTCGCGCACATCTTGGAAGCGTCCGGTAGCGCTTGAACCAAACGTGTAGGGTGTCACGGTTAGGCCTGCCGCGTGCGCCCAGGCAACGATCTTCGGTTCCCGATCAATCAGGAGCTTGTACGGGCCGATGCCGTCGGCGAACTCTTTGACCTTCTTCAAACCGGCCTCAGTCAGCCATTGGTTTTGGGGGTCCATATGGATCAGGAAGATGAGGGGCAGCCTAATTTTGTGCTCCTCGCGCAGATTGCGGAGGCTTGCGACGTGGAACGATTGAATGATAATCGGCGTTTTCGGATTGGCGTTGGGTTGGTCGAGTTTATTCTTCTTCAGCGATTCGACCAGCAGCCTCTCCATATCAAAGCCACGCTTGCGGTAAAAATCCGGCATCTTGGTTTCAGGGTACAGCCCGGCTTTTCCGCGCGCGATGTCAATCGCTTCCTGCCAGGTCACGATAGGCTCACCTTTGAACTTTTCTCCTTTCCACGAACCTGCGTCAAGCAGTTTGATCTCCGCCAGATTGAAGTCGGCAACGTACCAATGTTTGCCTGGCTTGTTTGTGGGTGGGAACTGGTCATCGGGGACATCGAAGCGGTAGCGCTCGGGGAATACCTCTTCGACGTTGGTCGTGCGCTCCAGCGTCAGATCGTGCAAACAGACCAGGACGCCGTCTTTGGTGATCTGCAAATCCTGCTCGAGATAATCCGCGCCCTGCTCAAGGGCCAGCCGGTAAGCCGCCGCAGTGTGTTCTGGCGCGTAAGCTGATGCACCGCATTCCGCGATCAAAATCTTTTTGGTGGTAGATGGATTGCCGGCTTGCGCGAAAACGTATTGCGCGACGGCAAACACGACCGGCAGAACAGCGATCGCGACCGCGAGACGGTCGCGGCAATTCGAATTGAGCATTCTTCTCTCCGTTTACTTGCGCGTCCTGCTCCCGATGAATTTCCCGATTTTGGTGATGGCTTCACGCCCTTCGGCCGGCAAGGGATAAAGGTTTCTGTTCACCTGCTGCTTGTGCCGGCGGAGTCCCATTCATGGATGTCGTTATGAACCTTGTTGCTCGGCCGAGAGTATACATCCATCTGACGCATTTTCGAGTTGGAGATGGTAACAGAAAAGGGGAGAGGCCGTTCGAGCCCTTAGAGTTCCCGTCCGTTAGCCGCACAGTCGATTGCGTGACCGCCGAGGGCATTGCCAGGTACAACCTTGCGCCCATCTATGCTGCTCAAGTTTAGTTTCTGTATTGCCGCGATTCAAATCGCGATTCTCTGAACCTATACCTTTTGTCATTCTAGGAACGTCTATGTTTCGAAGCGAATGCAAGATAAGAACGGCAATCTTGCATTGGGTGGTATCGGGATGGTTTCGTTCCGCCAGAGCGCAAAGCAGTATAAACTTGCACCAGATAGAGAATCGGTCGCTATCTCAGAGATCGCTCAAGCCTCTCCACAAACTCTGATAACGAGATCCCGACCTCCCTGCAGACTTCACGCAACTCTAGGATATCCAGCCTTCTCTCTCCGGTCTCGTACTTTGAAATAACCGTCTGGTCAGTGCGCAGTTTGTCAGCGAGCTGGGCCTGCGTCAAACCAGCCTCCGCACGAATATCCCGAAGAAGCTTTAGGAGACGTTTCTGCTGAGGGGTATGAATGCTCTTACGCACCAAGTCCTCTTATAGGTGCGATTGACTAATATGCGAACTTCGCATACTCTTGGGTCAGGTTCCGAGGGTGGTGGTGCTTTCAAAGCAACGTTGCCTGCCTTCGCGTCTATCTGTCCTGGACCCCACCCGCTGATCTTTATTGCATGACAGGGCGTCAAAGGATGAGGGGAAACTGTCGTCCGGTTGTTAGGTGTAGATCGGAGTAAACCCGCTCGGCACCAACCGGCTGCGCTAACAACCTAGGTTCCTAATTCTCGAGGAAGGTTATGTGAGCGAAGAAAAACTAGAATATTTGGAAGTCATCGAGTTTGCCATCCAAAATATCTCGCGAATCCAATCCGTAACTGAGATTAAGGAACACTGGCCGCACAAGATTGCGGACATAACTGAGTCGCGTCACAATCTTCTTCGTGCCGATCCTGTTGCATTTATCTCAGCAACGCATAAGTTCGTTGGTCAGGAGAATTTCTTCTTTGCCTTTCGTGAGGCCAGGTTCTTAATTGGGGAGTTTTCAGTAGATTTCTTGCCTGTGAATTCTAATGAGTATCTTCGTGAACAAATGCGTCTCATGGCAAAGAAGCAGAAAGCTGAAGCTTCTTCAAAGATGCGCATAGTAAATTGGAGAGTTCAGTTGTTTGCTCAGAGACTTTTCCCTTCGCTTCTCATTGGCAAGAAGTACTTCCCAACTCTGTCTTGGCTTGAGAGAAAGCTTGGCGAACCTAATTCCGACGAGTTAACTGCGGGGTGGGCTTCAGTTGCGCGTAGCTCAAATGGTCAGGCTATCAACTTTTGGCGCTACGAAACGCCCAGACAAGACTATACTGCTACATTCTACAAGCTGGAGGGGCAACCTAGTATCTCATTTTCAATATCAGAGGTAATGTAGATGCTACTGTGGTGTCTAGGCTTGTTCACCCAACGAAACAGGGGGCGTTTTTCAAGACCTCCTTCCAATCAGATCGGCAAGTGCTCGTCGGTCGGTGCTAATGCTTCGGCCTTCCTTCTGGCCGAGCCGCCGCATCCTTTGTCTGTGCAACTGTGAGATCGAGGTGTCGAATGATCGATCAAACTGAGCCTCAAATATCCCGGGAGGCTGCTCTGAGAATTGCCGAGAATTATCTTCGAGGAGAAGAGCCTGTCGATCAAGTCTGGGATGGCGAGGACGCGTCTTTTGGTCAACCCTACAGTGTAACTGAAGAACTCAAGAATTGCTGCAAAGCGTACGTACGAAATCCAGATTCAGGCATTATCATGAGCATCACAATTCTCTTGGTCTCCAAAGAAACCGGCAATTGGTCTACTACGGGACCGCGAACGATGAAGGCTAGTGCAGCTACGAATCTTCCTGTTCCGTTCTTTACCCTGGTCTTGACGCAAGATAAGAACACTTATCGTGCATTAGAGGCCACTCTCGAATGGAGTTCATCTGGGGTGCTTACGAATCCAAGTTTCGAATCGCTCCATAGACCTAGCGAGATCGTTGGCCACCTTCGCTTCCAGCATCCTGCGTCTGAGGCTCGTCTCGGGAATCTCTCTTAAATGCCCGGCGCGCGCCTTATAGCCTGCTCGCCTGTCTCGTTTCCGCCTCCACTTATTGCGCGCCCGCATGTCGTCCGCTACTGCTCTCTTAACCGAGACGGCACTCATCCCTTTCTGAGCAGCAAACGATGCTAAGAAGGCGACCTCGGACTTCCCCTCAATGCAGCTCTCATACGTAAGGTCATGGCAAATTCGGCACAGAAACAGCGACTGGGGACGATGATAGAGTTTTGCACAGCGCCGATCGCACCCTGGACACCCAAACTACCAGCGCACTCCCCCGAAATGTAAGGTAGTTGCGTGCAAGTAAACTGCCTGCGTGGTGGTGTGTAGATAAAGCCGCATCCTATCGAGCGACGCGCGCGCCAGCTCAAACGTCAAAGTGTAAATCGGATCGTTTCGATAATTGCTCCATGTGATTGAGTGATCCGCCGACTCGCAGACACCTAGGTCCAGATAGTGATTCTTAAGCATCCATGGCAAACCGAGTGCGAGGCATTGCTCGACTCGTCTCTTTGCTCCAGACCGCCTGCCACTCCAATAGCCGCCCATTCAGTATCCTCGAGCCCTCTTTTTTTTAACCTAAATCATTTGACCAAGCATGGCCGCGCATCGGTCGACTAGCACTCTCATCGACTCTGCAGCGACCGCTGAAACACGGGATTCATCGAACACTCTCATCAGCCGTACCCTGCATCGATCCCAAAGAAATCCAATCGGCGCAGCGTCGTCTTCGCGAGCTGGGACAAGTAACGGACCTGGCCGGAACGATGGATATAGGACACCCTTTGTGTGACTGGTTGTGTGACAACTGCGCCGGTAGGTACAATACGACGCAGCCCGAAACAGATCGGGCGCGGGCTAACTGTCTGTGATGAAGCGCTGAGGCTCGGTGGAAAAGGTCGGAATCGGGTGGCGGAATCAGACTCTGACTCTGCTTATCGGGGTTCGAATCCCTGCCTCCCAGCCAATCAGGCGCTGACCTTGTGGACCCGCACCGCGTGCAAGCTT
>JBGPNE010000258.1:0-4959 GCA_041487335.1 Pyrinomonadaceae bacterium | reverse complement strand
TGTTGTTGCCAGTCGGATTCGGCACGCTCCTGTTGACGGAAAGCTGGGCTGGTGGCCATTCATCCCGTATGCTAATTTAGAAACCCTGGCAAGAATTGGTTATGACTCAGTTGCTGATTCGGACTTGCTTCCAGTTGTCAGTGAACTACATCCGCAAGACTGAAAGTTGTACGGAATTTCTCGCGAAGTGGTCTCTCCAAAGTTGTCCTAAGCGCGAACAATAGGGTGCTGGACTCTTTTTTTCAAGACTTTCTGCTGGGCTAGTGCTTTTGCCTGACATTTGGAAATTCCGCAGCGGATTCTAATGAAGAGAACCGCGTGAGACCGGGCAAAGAGGAAAGCACTCGTAATTGGCGCGTGGCGAAGGTCAACGACTCCAGGAGGGCAAGCAGGCTGAAGTACTGCAAATAGAAAGGCTAACAGGCAGAAAAAGTGACAAAAGGCTTGGTTGAGTGTGTACCAAACTTTAGCGAGGGCCGCAAGACCGAGACGCTGGAGCGTCTGGCGCAGTCGATTGAAACGGTCGAGACTGCCTGTGTCCTGGACACACACATGGATGCGGACCATAACCGGTCGGTCATCACTTTTGTAGCTACTCCGGAGATGATTGTGGAGGCCGCATCACGTGCCGTCGCCCTAGCAACCGAGCTGATTGACATGCGCCAGCACAGCGGCCAACATCCGCGCCTCGGTGCCACGGATGTGCTTCCATTTGTTCCCCTTCGCGGTGTGACAATGAGTGATTGCGTTGAACTTGCACACCGAGCCGGTGCGCGGATTGGTAGTGAACTCGGCATTCCGGTCTATTTCTACGAGCGCGCCGCCCTCAAACCAGACCGCGTGAATCTCGAAGACGTACGTCGAGGTGCGCTTGAGCTGCTGCGAGAAGAGATCGCCGTCGACCCGAAACGCGCTCCTGACATGGGGCCGCTCAGCGTTCACGAAAGTGCAGGCGCTATTGCTATCGGTGCCCGTCCATTTTTGATTGCCTTCAACGTCAATCTCCGCAGCAACGATGTGACGATAGCCAGAAAGATTGCGCGGGCAGTCAGAGCGCGGCACGGCGGGCTGCCTTTCGTGAAAGCGCTTGGCTTTGAACTGCGTAGCCGTGGTTTGGTCCAGGTATCAATGAATCTTGTGAATTACGAGGTGACAGGATTGCAGCAAGCTTATGAAGCTGTGCGCGCCCAAGCCGAAACATTTGGCGTTGGCGTCGTGGGCACAGAGATTGTGGGATTGGTTCCAGAAAATGCCCTCGACAAGAGAACGGAGTACTTTCGTAAACTCGAAAACTTTTCAAAAGACAAAGTACTGGAATCTCGCCTGCAAGTATGTGTAGGCAAGTTGGAGACTTAGATCAGGCCTTACACCTGAGAGCCAAGCTTGATTAACCCCGCCCGCAACCTTGAGTGCTTCTGCAGCAGCTTCAAATACCGGGCTTCGTCGGCGCTCGCCTTTGCCCGAATGATACGAAGTAATGTCTCCTTCTCACTCTCGTTCCAGCGATCCAGGTCGGGAATCAAGGCAAGAACCAGAGCCAGGTCGTTCAGTGCATCTAACTCAGACTCACTCCACTTTCTCGGGCGAATACCAAGCACTCGTGTGACGGTTCTCAGCGAATCTCTGCGAATGCTTGCAGCATCGCCTCGAAAGTGTGCCGCCATGCGGCGTTGCACTGCCAGACCAAGGTTCCGTACTTGGAAGCGATCCCAAGCACCTGTTTTAGTCTGCGCCATCTCGAAGATCATGGAACCTGCGGCGAGCTGGCGCAAGACTCCAGCGGGCGTGCGATATGATTGTCTGCGGGCGATCTTTTTCTCCTCCTCAAGAGTATGCTTGAGCAGGTTTGGCCGCGTGGGGCGAAAGCCAAGTTTGCGGTAGAACCAGAACGCTCCCGACTCAATTCCCTCCTCGTTTTCATACCCGATCTGATAAGGGTCGATTGAAAACGCGGTGACGCCGAGGAGATGGCGAAAGAGATTCAAGGTGCGCGCATAGATCCAGGCCGTCTCCCCTTCACGAAAGCTGTAGTAAAAATTGAATCCACTCTCCATTCGCTCAAAGAGCGAAAGCCCCTCGAAGTAGCCGACCGGAACTCCGTTTTTGAAAATCATCGCAGCATGGTAAGCACGCAGCGGCAGACGCCGTTCGGGTGGGACTCCCATCACAAAGATGACTACTCCGCGGCCAAGACTGGCTCTTAAAACCCGTGTCGGATCTCCATGTGTAAACCCGTAAAGCTCGCGATAGCGGACGGTCGAGGTTTCGCGCGCCATATCGAGTATGCCCTCGCCCTGGTTTGCAGAGAGTCGTTTCAGAAGCGGTGATGGTGCCAGTAACTCGGCGAGAAAGGATATGTCACGACGCTGAATGAGAGGCCGCCGGTGATAGAAAATGTCGCGCACTGGCAGCTTCATTCCCGTACGCGTCGCGCGATACGAAGGAGTCCAACGGACGTACAATTTCACCGAATCATAAAGCTCGGCTTTCTCCTTTTGGGTGAGCGACAACGATTCGAATCGCCGAATCAACCACTGAACGTCTCGTACCTTGCGACCTCTTGCTGAATGAAGCCATTTGCGATATGGAACATTGGCCTCAACAAATGCATCCTCTTCGAGTAGCGGCATAAACCTGGGCCATGTCGCGCCCAGCCGGTTCTCATCCTCAAACCAATCCCAGTCGAAAACAAGCTGTGTTGGATGTCGCTTCAGCAGCCAGCCGACAATGTTGTAGCTGAATGTGTCTGTTACAGACATCCCCGCAATCCCGGAATGCTCCGGAACTTTCAGTGGCGAGATGTCAGCTCCGACTTCGCGAAGCGCGTCGACGCGATTTCGGAATGAAGAGAGCATCCGCTCCGTTTGACGTAGGATTTTCGAGCTCTGCGGATAAGCGCGAAGGAATAGCAGAGCTTCATGAAAGCGAACCAGGGAATATGGGTCCTTAAAGTTCTGTGCTGCAAGCCGTGAAAGAATGCCTTCTGTAGGTTTGTCCTGGTCCGGCCCAAAGGTCCGTTTTGCTTCGTCAAGGCGGTCAAGAAGACGGTTGATAGTGTTTGCGGACACAGTCAAGATTCTTTCAAAAATGGAACAACGAGCAAACTGGCGCGTCTAATCGAATGCATTTAGCTCAGAAGAGGTTCCAAGTATGAGCATTGATTGGAAGCTAGCGATCAAGCAGAGGTGGATTGCTGCCATGATTGCCATCTTACTCCTTGGTCTTGGCTCTTGCCTGGCGGACCCTGGTTGCAATTACACCTGGCTCGATCTATTGCCCGTCGCCGCTGTGCTCTCTTTCCCTGCCGGCGTAGCCTTTCTAGCGATGATAACAATGGTAGTTGATCCACCGAGCTTCTATCCGCCCCTGGATTTTTCGTTAATATGGTTGGGAACCTTTTCTGTCGGTTATATCCAGTGGTTTTGGATTCTGCCAAAACTCCACGGCAAGCGGGAATTTACCAGGCTCGGTCTGGCAGAGACTTACTCGGCAAAGATTACGTCTGATACTAAAAGGCAGCCGACTCGGCGCTTACGGAGTTCGAAGGGACATTTCAAAAAGGCTGGCATCCGTCATTATGACAAGCGCAGTCTAACACCCCTCGAACGTGTCATTCATAGCGATTCCAGACCTCCCAGGTTTTAGTCCGATCGCAAATGCTTGCGGAAAAATGTGGCGATCTTCCAGGCATCAAGCGCCTTCCACGGGAATTCCGCGGTTGTGTAGTGTCCACACGGAAGCCAGACGACATCCAGCGGTAGATCGTGTCGCTTCACTTCGGCAATCACATCTCGCGAGAGATCAACGGGGAAAGTCAGATCGTAACGCGCGGCAATAAAGCGCATTGGCCGCAGGTTCATTTTTGGTAAGCGTGCGATGAACGGCACAGGACTGATCGGCCTCCAGTACTCACGCAATTCGTCGAGTGTCAGGTGATCGCCAAAACCTTCGCGCAGATGGCGCGTGGATAAGCCGCGCCACGCCACGTCAGCGACATAACCGGAGACGTGATTGAAAGCGCCCGCATCGATCGCTGGCTCGTGAGTGAAGGCCAGAAACGCAATGCACGACCCGATACTTGTGCCGAGAATACCAATGCGATCATAGCCTGCGTAAGTCTTCAGCCACTGTACTGCGGCCCGCGTGTCAAGCACCGCCTGGCGCATCGACTGGATCGTGCGACCTACATTCGTGCTAACCAGGTGGTCTGCACGTTCGAGTTCCGGCGGCCGGCGATTCTCGTGATACGGCAGTATCAGTCTCAATGCCGAGATTCCCAGCATGTTGAAAATTCTGCAGGCTTCAACGTGGCTTTCAGGTTGGGCATTCCATTGGGGCAGAACGACAACGGCCGAACGAGGACGCAATCCCTTCCTGGGTTTTGCCTGAAAGAAACGAGCGCGCGCGGTGTTGTTTTCGGTTGACAGTGTGTGAACCGCACTCGTCCACGTAAGTTGATCGCCAGCCAGGTTGAAATCAGTGATTTCAGGCAGTGCGTAGAAACTGTCACTGCTCTTCATGGCTCGTTCAGTGTGTCGATGGAGAATCTCGCGCGGGTCATCGCCATTCACGTGATCAGCGATGAATGATAGACCCCATTCAAACGGACGCACTATCCGGTTATTGTCGCGCGCGTGATACCACCGCTCGCGCCGATGCATGAATGCTTTCCACAAAATCTCTCTACTCCCGGGACAAGGCTGCTGGTGACAGAGAAGTTATCCTAATTAAACTGGGCCCAAAAGTAAAAAGAGGTAGCTTTCAGTCAAACAAGAACCACCGGCAGATGTTACATCCACCGGTGGTTTCGTTTGGTAGAACTCCTGATAACGAGATTTCTCCAAGCGGGCTGATTAGTAGCTCTTGGCGCAGTAGCCGCCTGAGGCATTCACCCAGTTTTGTTGGATGAGGTAGTTGCGACTTCCTAAGGTCATGTTATACAACGCACTGTTGCTGGCG
>JBGPNE010000257.1:0-4970 GCA_041487335.1 Pyrinomonadaceae bacterium | reverse complement strand
CGGGCTGCTCGGACCCGCCGCTGACCACGGCCAGTTGTTGCTGTTGTAGAGCCAGCCGCTGGCAGGATTCAGCAAGAGCGGTGACTCGTCCACGGAGAGCAGGCCGTGCCAGTCCGTCGCCGGATCGCTGCCGTCCACCGGCTTGGTCCAGTCGAATTTGGTATCGCGCTTCGGAATAAAGTTCCCGTGGAAATACGCGATGTTGCCATCGGCATCCGCGAAGATCGTGTTGTTTGACGAGTTCGTGTGCAGCTCCATCGTCTGCTTGAACGCCTTGTAGTCCTTCGCCTTGGTGCGCGTGTATGACTGCATCAGCGCCTTCACCGGTTCCTGCATCAGACGAATGCTCAGCCATTGGTCCTTCGTTGACGCGATGATGGGCCCGTGGTGGGTGCGATAGACGGTGAACGTTTTCTCGGCCATACCCTTGTCGGTCTTATAGGGAATCTTGATCACGGAGATTGTGACAGGACGTTCTTCGTCGCCGTATTTGTAGTAGAAGCGATCGCCCTTCTTCCTTATCGTTTCGAGATACGTATCGGTGCCGTCAACGGCGCTGGTCGTGTGCATCCAACCGGCGCGCTCATTGAAGCCCTGATAGATGAAGAACTGTCCCCAGGTCGCCGCGCCGTACGCATTCAGGCCTTCCTCGCTGGTAATCTGCAACTCGGACCTAAAGAAGAAAGACGTGTGCGGATTTATCAGCAGCAGTGCGTGGCGGCCGACGGTGTTTGACGGAGAGATAGCGATGCCGTTCGATCCCGATGGCTCCGCGTCCAGTTCGCGTTCATTGTTCGACGTGACTGGCGCCTGGGCGTTTCCGTAGAAAGCCTGTAGTTGCTCCAGGCTGATCGTCTCGATGTCTCCGCCGATGCTGCCCTCGGTAAAGGTCAGCGCCATCCACGGTTCGAAGCGCTTGATGACTCTCGGCTTCACGGTTGGATGCTTTGCGAGATAAAAGTTCAGACCGTCGGCCCACGCGTTCATCAGCGCTTTCAACCACACCGGGCTCGCCTCGAAGTGCTGCTTCATCGCACCAGGGTCGATGAAAATTTTCATTCGCAGGTCGCGCCAAACCGCGGCCTCGCCCTCGGCCTCCGCAAGCCGCCCCATGGAGTTGATGTAGTTCGTTTCAACGCGATTGAAATCGTCTTCGGCCTGTGCGTAGATGGCGCCGAACACCGCGTCGGCATCGGACTTGCCGGAGATGTGCGCGATGCCCCAGTCGTCACGGGTGATCGTGACGTTCCGGGCCCGTTGCGCCCAGCGCTTGAGTTCCGCGTTTTGGGCGCCCGGTGAAGCGTGTGAGCCGAATGCGAACAGGACCGCGAGAAAGAAGGCGAGAACGAGCTTCTTCATGGGAGATCCTCCTTATGTGGTGATCGTGAGTTCCTACTCTCTCACGGTCGCCCACGCTGTCTTTTGCAGTAGCTCTACCTCTGCTTGAGTCAGTCCCTTCAAATCGCTGGCAGTGGCGACGGAACTCTCGCCGAACAAAACGGCGAAGAAGACACAAGCGGCCAGGTACGAACCTGCGAGTGTGGGATGGCTCTTGTCCGCATCGTGCAACCCCGGATGGCTGTGTTTGCGGATGAAATTCTCCCAGGCTATTCCGACGGGAACGATGGCTGCGCCGAGTTCTTCACCGATGGCCATGTAAGAATTGGTGATCGCCTTCTGCGTCTCCGGCGCGTTTTGACGGGCCCACGTCAGATACAACGCTGTCTTCGCCCCAGAGGCCTTGATCTCTTGATCGAAGAGTCGGATATTCTCGTGCATCCGCAACGGATTCTTAATCGGCAATGTGCTCTGTTCCTGCAGCACCACGTAATCGTAGCGTGTTTGCTGGATTGCTTTCCGCGCGTCTCCCTTGTTCCAATGCATTCGAAGCGATGCTCCGCCCGCCGAGATCAGTCGATGCTGCAACTGCTTGCCGCGAGACTGGGCCAGTTGCGCGACAAGACCCGGAATATTGTTCCGCGCGGTGAAGCTGTTGCCGATGAACAAGACGCTCATCGGCGCAACAAGCGAACGTTTGGTCATATTCGTGTTCCAGTCCTTCGAGACCGCCAGCTTTGATAGCGGCTATCGCGAGATGAAAACTTCGAGTCCGCGGGGCTCTCCTTTGCTTGATCGATAATTCAGGCGGCCCGAGTCCAGTGAGCAGTGTAGGCAGCCCGATGCAGTGTTTTGTAGTGCTGCCGTTGGACTCGGCTAGTAAAAGATTTTACCAGAAGCGATTCTCAACTCTGCCGTTCACCCAGGCAGTAACAGAGTCCGTCCGGCGCCACTACAAAAAACACTTTGAAAGAAGTTGCTCCGTGTTGGTCTATCCTGAAGCCGGCCTCTTGTCTTTCCTCCGGAGACTTCCGCCCAGTCCAGCTTGGGTGCGTAGTTAGGCCATTCGACTTCAATTCATCGAAGGCTGCTTCGGCATTATCGACTTCAAAGAAACATCCTTCCTGGGTCGGGTCGCCTCCATTCTCGGCTAGACCTATCTGAATACCATCTCTACCGAGAACAGCCGACTTAAACGGCTCATCTTTTCGTGATACAACCCGGAACCCCATTATGGTTTCGTAAAACGGAATGGCAACTTCCAGATTCTCCACTGGTAGGTTCATTGCGTCTTCGAGATACGGGTATGCAGTCTTGAATACTGCTGTCATTTTAGTCTCCTTAGCCTGATTCGAAGATGACTTCGTTACGTCTGTAGCCAGGCTTTCGCTTCATCTTTGGAACGAACGAAGCGAATCATACTGTGTGATTTATGTTCGTAAGCAAGTTCGCTGAACCGCTCACCATAGGCTTCGGGGTCTGGCAGGACGATCGCAACTCGTTAACTTATACTTAGACCAGTCCAAATATCCCCGTTCGTGTTTATTTTCCGTTGTCCATATGCCAGCCCGGATTTACCCACTGACCTTTGCGTAGCACGAATACCTCGGTGACGCGGCCGGTTTGCTGGTATCGCTGGCCGGCTGTTTCCAGCTCATACAGATAGTTGGAGTACACCACGGCGGTCGAACCATAGACTTGAATTTCGGTCTTTGGAAACTCCAGCTTGACAAGCTTGCCGCCGTCTTTTGCGAACCGCGCCGCACCGTCGAAGATCGCTTTGCGGTTTCCCCAGTTGTTGTCGCCCGCCTCGATAGTGACGGTCTCTTCGGGGATCAGTTTTTCAAGCGTCGCCCGATCGTTCGAGAAGTAGGCCCGCCAGACGGCTTCTCGCGCATCGAGCAACCGCTTCTTCATTCGATCCCCAAGCGACGTCGGCATCTGGTACTGCTCCTCCGCCGATTCCGGATGAAGCTCTGTATCGCTGCCGGTCTGGATCCACTTGCCATCTTGCTTGGTGTAAAAATCCGAGATGCGAAGAGCGCGCTTCGACGGACCGTTTGGTGTGTTCGCCTCGACATCCGCGACAAAGCATACAAAAGCCGCATCCCCTTTGAAGATCATGTCGAACTCGCGCATCTTGTAGCTTTTCATTCCGTATGGACTGGCCGGGTCGACGTAGACGTTTTCCATATACCCGTCGACGCCGTGAATCATGGTGCGCGAGCCTTCCAGGTAGCCCAGCCAGTTCTGGTGGTGCGTGGCGCGCAGCTTGGCGGCGTCTTTATTGATAAAGGCCTGGAAAATGCTGTCGATGTGAGCGCGAATCGCCTCGCGGTCGGCCTTGCGATCATCCTGCGGCGCCGCTCCGAGCGTCGCCGCCAGGACCAGAATCAGTGCAGCTATGCGTAGTCTCATGCGCGTCCTCTCTTCGGCCCGCCTGCCAATTTCTTAGGATCGCCCGCCAAAGCGGGCGGGCCTATCCTACGCCGCTTCAACTTAGGGAGCAAGTTGACCATCTCTTTGTCAGCCTATCGCATGATCTTGGTGTCCTCATTGAGGGCCTGCGCCTCAAAGGCGGAGACAACAGTACAGTTACGAATCGCCGGTATTAGCTCTTGTTGTGCCTTTGCTACCGACGCGAATCGCTCCGCTGGATCCTTAGCCAAACATTTTTGCAGAGCCTCATCCAGGCATTGCAGTTCCCTCGAGTCACACTCGAGATGATAAGACCCTTGAAGCACTGCCGTTAATAGTTCCGCATGGGTTCTTCCGCTGAAGGGGCGGCGACCCGTGAGAGCCTCTACTACCATTACCCCAATCGAAAAAATGTCGCTGCGTTCATCCACCTCTTCGCCCGTAAGCTGTTCCGGTGACATGTACCCGAACGTGCCAATGAGCGAGCCCCTGGCCGTCAAAGAAGAATTGGTCACATCGACTTGAGTAACCTTCGCCAATCCGAAATCCAGAATCTTGATCTGTCTCTTATCGTGGTCTCTTGAAATCAAGATGTTTTCAGGCTTAAGGTCTCTATGAATCACGGCTGCTATGTGGGCCGCCTTTACTCCTTCCATTATTTGATCGAAGTATTCTGCCGCCGTAACCGGATCAATATTTCCCGCGAGCGCTAACTCTTGGCGCAACGTAATACCGGGGACAAGTTCCATGACCAGATATGCTCCGTCGGATCCAATAGCTCCGTAATCATGGATAGCAATGATGTTCGGATGATTCAGTCTCGCCGATGTTCGCGCTTCGCGTTCAAATCGGCGCAAGGCTAAAGGATCACCAAACATGCTTCCCAGCATGATCTTGATGGCCACGTTCCGATCCAGTCTAAGGTCGGTAGCCTGATAAACGGCACCCATGCCGCCCTTCCCGATCAGCCGCTCCAAACGATACTTTCCTTCAATCGTTCGCTCGACCGGCAATGACAGGCTCAACTCGGTTGCGTCCTTATCGCAGATCTCGACAGAGCTATCGAAGCAAGCGCCGCAGGTCGGACATTCTTTCACCAGATTGATCTTCTGGTCTTCGAAACGGGCGAGCACTTCCCGTTTGATCTTTTGTTCTTTACTTACTCTCGCTCTCAGTAGAGCATTCTCGTGGACAATGGCAATCTCTCTTGCTAT
>JBGPNE010000256.1:0-5003 GCA_041487335.1 Pyrinomonadaceae bacterium | reverse complement strand
GGCGGCGCAGTGGTTGGCCCAACTCTCGCATTGCTGAACAACGTTCTTTTTGGTTTCAGTGTCACATGGTCCGGAGCTTTCATCGGGTTGGTTGAAGGCACGCTGGGTGGTTTCGCCGTCGGTTATGTGTTTGCATCATTGAGAAATGTGGGCATCGATGCCTATGCCTGGTTATTGCAACGGCGGGCAATGGCAATGTCGCAGCGTAATCTGCTCGATTAGGAGGGCAGGAATAGGAGGGCAAGAGGATGATGGAGGCAGACATGACTAAAGATCAAACGGCCGTTGAGGAGGTGAGTCGAGCCATCGCTCGGATTCAAACAGGAGTGTTGACCCTCGTCTTCGCCGCAATTTGCGGATTGGGATTGTTTGTGATGACTGCATGGCTCGTTATCAAAGACGGGCCGCAAGTCGGACTGCACTTGCGACTACTCGGTAATTACTTCCCGGGCTATTCGGTGACCTGGGGCGGAAGCATCATCGGATTCTTGTACGGCGCATTTGTTGGGGGCATTGTCGGCTGGACTATCAGCACGATTTACAACAAGGTCGTCGGCGTCCGACACACCTAACGAGGAAAGAAGAACACGACCTGATGTTGAAGTGGGGAAACGAAAAGCACGCAACTCTCTCTGTTGTCGTACCCGTTTACAATTCGAGGGACGATCTCAAAGATTGTTTGGCAGCGCTGGCCGCGTCTGAGTTTGAAGACTTTGACGTGCTGGTAGTTGACGATGGCTCGACAGAGCCTATCAAAACTGTTGTGGAGGCGCATGGGTTCTCTTACATTCGCATTGAAGGACCAGGTGGGCCGGCGCGCGCGCGCAATTATGGGGTCTCAAGAGTGCTTGGGCGCTACGTGGTCTTTGTTGACGCAGATGTCTGCGTACAAAGAGATGCTTTGACCCACTTCGCTGCAGCATTCAGCGGAGACCCGACGGTTGACGCCGTAATCGGATCTTATGACGATGCCCCCGCCAGCAAAGACTTCTTTTCTCAGTACAAGAATCTCTTTCACCACTACGTTCATCAGCAGTCGGCGGGCTCGGCCGTAACTTTCTGGAGCGGGTGCGGCGCCATACGGCGCGAGCTATTTCTGGAATGTGGCGGTTTTGATGAAAAACGTTATCGTCGCCCGGCGATCGAAGACATCGAGCTAGGTACATGGCTCAGCACCGCGGGTCACAAGATAATTCTCGACGGCCGTATTAAGGGCAAGCACCTAAAGCGTTGGACCCTCTGGAAGCTCTTGAAGACAGACATCTTCGATCGCGGGGTTCCCTGGACGCGGTTGATGCTGCGCGCAGGAAAGATAGCCAACACACTCAACGTCAAGCCGGTCCAAAGAATCAGTGTTGGTCTGGCTTACCTGACCATGATAATCGCGCTCACGGCTCTCTTTTGGCCCATGTTAGGACTAGTAGCGCTCGGGCTTTTCGTTTCGGTCACGATTTTGAATCTTAGCTTTTACCAATTCTTCCTGAAGCACTCGGGACTCTGGTTCACAATACGGGTGGTTCCGCTGCACTGGCTTTACTTCTGGTATTGTGGCTTCAGCGTGATGTGGGGAACGCTGCTGCACTATCTTGAAAAGGGTCGCAGCGAGCCCACTATTCCATTGAGGAACGACGCACATGCCGAGTGAGGATCAGATCGCTGAAACCAACCTGACGATCATAGTGACGGTCGTCGGTGGTAAGAAACTGGTCCGACGCTGTCTGACCGCGCTTTGTAGTCAGATAGACTTTGTGACCACCGAAGTTATCATTCCCTATGACCGTTGGTCGGCAGATGTCGGTGATTTAAGAGAAGAGTTCGACCAGGTTCGCTTTCATTTCATCAGCGATCTTGGCGCAGCATCTTCCGCGGAGATCACCTCGCACCAGCATCGTCTTTATGATCGTCGTCGCGCCGTTGGGCTATCTCTTGCACGGGGACGCATTATCGCAATGACAGAAGATTATGCCGTGCCGGCCGAAGACTGGTGCAGCCGAATTCGCACCGCGCATCAGCAACCGTATGCGGCAATCGGTGGCGCCATTGAGAACGCGGTTGACAGGCCGCTCAACTGGGCCCTTTATTACTGCGACTTCGGACGGTACGGAAATCCATTGCAACCTGGCGAAGTTGAGTACGCTTCCGACGTAAACATCGCCTACAAACGTGAGGCATTAGAGGCAATCCGTGAAATTTGGAGTGCCGCCTATCACGAAACTACTATTAATTGGACGCTTCGATCACGCGGCGATGGGGTTTTCCTCGATCCGGGAATGGTAGTTTACGAACATCGTCCCGGGATAACGTTCCTTCAGGCACTTCGCGAGCGAGTCGAATGGGGACGTATTTTCGCTGAGACTCGGATCTCAAAGTGTAGCCCGTGGCGACGAATGTGTTACGCCGGTGGCGTAGCTATCTTACCCGCGTTGCTACTCTTCAGGGTTTTCAAACATATGCTGCGGCAGCACCGCTCCGTTAGTCAGATCACGCAAGCGTTGCCGCTGGCGGCATGCCTGCTGCTGGGTTGGGCCCTCGGCGAGTTCACCGGCTATCTTGGTGGACGCGAAGCAGGGGAGATCTTTTTAGCGACGGCAACACAAGTCTAGACCAGGTTATCCAGTGAGACTCTCAAAATCAAATCGATTGGCGATCCTGGCGTACCACTCGCTTGATTCAAGCGGGTCGGTCGTTTCAGTTGCTCCGGGCGACTTTGCTAATCAGATGGCCTGCTTGTCTGACAACGGTTTTCGGGCCATTTCCTTAAGCGAGGCGGTCATAGAGCGTGTTCGGAAAGGCTCGTGGCCTGAACGAGCGGTTGTGCTGACATTTGATGACGGCTTCGCAAATTTTTATGATGAGGCCCTACCGGTCCTCATCCGATATGGCTTCACAGCGACGGTTTTCGTGATCAGCAGCCATATGGGTGGGCGCAACGATTGGGGGCCATGCCCGAAGGATTTGGGAATAGTGCCGATGCTCTCATGGCAGCAGGCAGCGGAGATTTCAAGCGCAGGAATCGAGATTGGCTCCCATACACAAACTCATCGCGACCTGCGCCACTGCTCCGCAGAGGAAGCCAGACAGGAAATAACTTCATCGCGGGCTGACATAGAAGATCGTTTGGGGTTCCGAGTACAAAGTTTTGCTTATCCATACGGTGGGCATAATCAGATCTCGCGGGAACTTGTGGCCGAGAATTTTCGTGCGTCCTGCACTACTGAATTGAGACGCGCGAACGAAGATCCGTTGCACCTCTTGCCTCGTTTGGATATGTACTACCTTAGATCTGGGCGGAGGTTTGCACGCCTGCTGAACGGACACCTCGATCCTTATCTTACACTCCGGCGTTGGGGCAGGCGGGCTCGCCGAGTCTTCATCTCTGATTCGGTCACGGGGCAACCGCCACATCCAATTGGCCAGTTCAGCATCGCCTCCGATCGCGTCCAGGGGCGACAAAAGGATATCTTATGAATCTACTAAGCCGCATAGCTAAACACGCGCGGTTGAATTGGCAGAGTCTCAATTCGACGGAAGTACCGAGTCCGCCATTTGTCATACTCTTCATTAACTCGATCTGTAACATGAAATGCGAGCACTGCTTCTATTGGCAGAACCTGAACCGACGCGACGATTTGACGTTCGAGGAAATGGTTAGTCTTTCGGAGCAGCTGGGGCATATCGAAAACCTGAATCTCTCAGGCGGTGAGCCGTTTATCCGCCCGGATTTCGGCGCAATCTGTCGCCAGTTCATCAGACACAATGGAGTCAAAGAGATTTATGTTCCTACCAATGGCTATTTTACGGATCGTACTGTTGGCCAGATTCGAGAAACCCTGAAGGAGAAGTCGCTGGGACTCTTCGTCGTGGAACTCTCTCTTGATGGAATGCCCGAATTTCACGATCGTTTTCGGGTAACGGCCAACTCCTTCGCGAAAGCGATGGAAACCTACGATGCACTGGTCGGCCTTCAACGCGAAGATCCCCGCTTGCAAATTCACTCAATCTCGACGGCGACCTCTGACAACATGGATGAGATCCGCCGCTTGACGACTTTTCTGTACGAGCGGTGTCCACAGATGGCCCATCACAACCTGGCGTTGATTCGTGGTGACCGCAAGAACCCTTCGCTCCAGGGCCCCCAGTTGGATCAGTACAGTGACCTGGCCGAGTACGTCCAACGGTTGTGGGCGCCGCGGGAAAGTGGAAGGTATGGAGGTGTCGTCGAGCCAATGTTGCAGTGGGCCAAAGTGAAGACTGCGGCAGAGCAAAGACAGGTTGTGCCGTGCAAAGCCGGTGTCTTAAGCACTGTGATTTATTCAAACGGTGACGTGAGCGTCTGTGAGACTCATAAACCGCTCGGCAACATCCGGGAAAAGTCGTTTAGGGAGATCTGGCACTCTGATGAAGCCCAAACCCTGCGAGCTTCGATTCGAGCCAAGGAATGCTACTGCACTAACGAGATATTTTTATGGCCCAGCATTACTTTCCAACCGCGACAGCTGACCAGGGCTCTGCTCGGCGCAAAGGTATGGCGAAAACCTGAAGGGCTCCCTACGGATGAACGCGCAGACTGGCAAAGTCCAGGCATCAGTATACCGTTGCCCGTGATTAGATCTGTGCGCGAACCCAACCTGCTCAGTCCACAGCGGATCGCTGAATAGATCAAGGATTCTCTAGTGAGGTTATTCAAGAACTTCCTGTCGCTGGCGAGTGCTGAAGTTTTAAGCAAGCTGCTCGCGTTTGCCGCCTTTGCGTATCTGGCGCGTACTCTCGGGCCAGACGGCTTCGGATATATCGAGTTCGCTGGCGCAGTGTTGATGTGTGCCAGCTTGATTGTGGATCAGGGCTTCAGTCCATTCGGCGCCCGAGAAATTGCTAAAGCACCCGATCAGACACGCCGGCTTGCGGCACAAGTCATCACTTTAAGGTTTCTCCTTGCTGCTGGTGGTTATGTAGGGATCGTACTTTTTGCGCTTTCGATTGGTCGCGGGGCAGTCATGGTGCGG
>JBGPNE010000255.1:0-5034 GCA_041487335.1 Pyrinomonadaceae bacterium | reverse complement strand
CTCGGGATGGTCCATCAATTTGATCAAAGCGCTGATGACGTCGCCGACATATCCAAAACAGCGCGTCTGTTTGCCATCGCCATAGACTGTTATGGGACGCCTGGCCAGAGCCTGCTTGACGAAAGTTGGAATCACCATGCCGTATCGTCCTGTTTGCCGCGGACCCACCGTATTGAATAACCGCACGATAATGGTTGGTAGCTTTTTCTCACGCCAGTAAGCCAAGGCCAAAAACTCATCGATGGCCTTCGAGCAGGCATAGCTCCAGCGGCCCTTCGTGGTCGCGCCCATAACGAGATTGCCGTCTTCCCGAAACGGCACATCGGCACTAAGGCCATAGACCTCGGAAGTGGACGCAATCATAACCTTCTTCTTCTTCTTGTTCGCGAGGGCCAGCACCACTTCGGTTCCGTGGACGTTCGTTTCAATCGTCCTGACGGGACTCTCCACAATTAGCTTAACACCCACAGCCGCCGCCAGATGAAATACGACATCACATTGGTCCACCAGCTCCGCGGTCACAGGCTGGTTATGAACACTCTCGATCGTGTAATGAAATCGCGGAGTATTCTTGAGGTGTTGAATATTTTCGATAGTGCCGGTGGAAAGATCGTCGATAATGAAAACCTCATCACCGCGATGAAGATAAGCATCAGCCAGATGTGAGCCGATGAATCCCGCGCCTCCCGTGATCAGTACTCGCAAACTTATGATCCTCGCTTGAATGAATTTCCAAAACTGGTAATGGGCCAGTTTTCTAGTGCCACGCGATCTCGTGCTTCATCCGCTACACCCTCGACTCCAGACTTTGCTTCGACGAGCGCCCTTTGACCGCGACTGATTCCGGTTGCAACAGCTCGCGGTAGAGTGCCCTGACGTCGTGCAACAGCCGCTCCCTGGAATAGTTTCTTTCGACAAACTGCAGGCCGCGGTCTCCGATTTCGTGACGTAGTGCTGGATCTCCAATCATTCGCGCGAGAGCAGCAGCAAAGGCCCGCGGATCATTCGGCGGAACACTAATGCCTCGCTGGCAGACTGCGTATGGCTCGGATTGCGCTCCCGACATTGCCGCTCCCAGCAGGTCAACTACACCACCGACAGCCGTTGCGATTACCGGACGCGCATTCGCCATTGCTTCAATAAGAGTCAGCGGAGTTCCCTCATTGCGCGAAGTCAAAGCAACAAGATCAAGTGCGGGATAGAAATTCTCCGGGTCCTTGCGGTTACCGACAAAGACTACATCAGCTGCCAACCCCAGCGACTGCGCTTGTGCCTCTAGTCCCTTCCGCAGAGCTCCGTCTCCGACGACGACGAACCTCACCCTCGCGAAATGTTGCGGTTTCGTCCAGTTTTCTTTGAACAACGCAATGGCTCGGAGGAAGAATTCGTGATTCTTGATCTCAGTCAACCGGCCCACAATTCCCACAAGGATATCGTCGGCGCTTGCGGCAAGCTCCTCACGAAAGGTGGTGCCGCGTTCCTGCCAGTCGGCAAAGACACTGGTGTCGAGACCAAGCGGAATAACCGAGAGTTGACCAGGACTGCCGACGCCAAAGGTTTCGTGAATCTCTCTTCGCTGTTGCTCACTGACGACGATGATCCGATCTGTTCCCAGCCGCGCCAGGACTTTCTCTATAAGGAGAAACAGTCGCGTCTTAAGTGAGCCGTAGTAGCTGTGAAAAATATGGCCGTGGTAAGTATGCACGAACCGGCAGGGTCGAGGCCGCCCCAGAAGCACCGCGGGCGTAGACCAGCGATAGAGCAATCCGGCAATTCTCCCAACTGTGCCGGCCTTAGCGGTGTGTGTGTGCACTATGTCTGGGTGTTCGCGTAAGAACAGCCGGTATAGTTTCCATATCGTCAGTAGGTCCTTCGCTGATATTTCGCGGCTCATCTCCGGAACAAAGATTGGAGTTACTCCGATTTCACTGGCGAAGTAGCCCATGTCCTCTTCGCCCGGCGGAACTGTTCCCGCTACGAGCAGCGATTGGCAATCCGGACTCTGCAATCCAGCCGTCAGCCAGGCAACGTGTTTGGCTGGCCCACCTACATTGAGCCGGGCAATGACGCGAACGATCTTCATAAATATTTTCGCTTGCCGATTTCCGATTTGCGATTGGCCTAGCCATTAGTTGGTGAGGTTGGCAATCACTCCTCGTTCTCATTCCCGCTAACTCGCCGCTTGCGCACGGTTGAATTCACCGGTTCAACTGCCGGTGTTGTGCCTTGACTCGCATCTGGCCCCGCCGAAACGGCATGCGTACCCACCTCAGGACGAAACTTTCCATCCTCGTCGTATAGCCGCTCATACTGCAAACGGTTTCTCACGACGCCCTGAACGTAGCCGCGCGTTTCCTTGAAAGGAATTGCCTCTGCCCACTCATCTATTTCTGAGGGCAGCGAGGCGCGCCACTGCACGGCGCGCAGCGGTCCCGCATTGTAGGCGGCCGCGACGTATTCAATACGACCAAACTTGTCGATCTGATCTCGCAGATATGCGGTGCCCAATTGAATGTTCAGGCGTGGCTCAAATAGCGAGTCCGCGGTTATGGTTCGATCGACGCCATATTTCTTTGCCGTGAGTGTTGCCGTGGGCACGAGCACCTGCATCAATCCATAGGCTCTGGCAGATGAACGTGCGCGCGGATTGAAAACTGTCTCCTGCCGAATCAAACCGGCGACCTGAAAGGGATCGAGATTTCTTGCGCGCGATTCCCGAACGATGATGTCCCAGTAAGGCAGGGGATAGAACACGTCCCATTCACTGCGCGTCAGTTCCTCCGGTTTCATCTGCGAATAGTCGGGGTAGCTTTTCTTGAGCACGTTCAGCGCCCGCACATTGTCCTCTTGAGAACGATAGATACGAGCGGTTGCGAGATTGACTTTCGGACTGTCAGGGGCGAATTCCGATGCCTTTGCCAACTCTTCCAGCGCCCAATCGTCAACACCGATGTTTGTAAGTTGGTCGGCCTTCGTGATCCGCAGTTCTTCGTTTGACCCAGCCGTTTCTTCCGCGACCGTTACGGTTTGTAGGTTTGCCACCGCACGCGCAACGACTGAATCCGAGGCAAATGTCTTTTGCGTGGCATTACTACTACGTCCCATTGCATCAAGCCGCTGCCTGGCGAGGTAGCCATACCAGTTCGCGTCATAACGCGCTTGCATCGCCTGGTAAAGCGCCCGTGCTTCGGCGAGTTTTCCCGCCCGCTGAGAATCACGCGCCGCCCAGTAACCTGCGCGGCCACGATTATCGGTGTTCTTGTCCGCATAGAATGCGAGATGCTCGGTCAGCAAACGTGATGATTCTTGATAGTTCTTTGCTTCGTGCGCGAGCCACGCAAGGTTGAATTGTGCTTGAGCAACCTCCGCCGAACCCTGAAAAGAGTTGACCGCAGCACGCAGAAAATAGGAAGCGTTTGTAAGGTCACTGGCATCTTCGGCAATCTGGCCCACATTAACGAGGGCACGCTGAGTGAACAGACTGGTTGGAAATGCACGACGCAGCTCTTCGACGCTCGCCCGCGCCTGATCCCACTGACGGGCGCGCGCATAAGTTTGTGCCAGATAGTAAAGCGCCTCTGCGCGCGTTTCGCCAGCAGAAGGAGGGACACTGTTCAGAGCGGAGACCCCATCTACTACTTTCCTGACGTTCGAGGCTGCAATTCCACGGCGCAGTTGGGTCTGAGCATTAGCTGTAGCCGGGAACCTCGCGAATGCGTCCGCGTAGGCCTGAACCGCCTCAGCGTACCTCTTGCCATCATAAAGCTTGTCAGCACGAGCAATGGCTTCCGCTGCAGTCGCGGGCCATGCGGCGGAGCCAAGCCGTGGCAGCGCCGTCGCGGCCTCAGCACTTTCCTGAGCAGCAGGTGCATAGAAATAGATCCGGCGGTATGCAGCGAGGGCGCGAGTTGACTCGCCGTTCTGCTCGTGGGCCCTCGCGACCAAGAGCAAAGCGGCGGCGTCGTCTTTTGCTGCCAGATCCTTCAACAGAAGGGGAACAGCCGAAGCAGCGCCGGTCCGCATCAGGATATCCGCATCGCGTAGCGTGCTTTCGCGCGCCCGAATCGAGGACGGATAATCGTTCACTAGTTGTTCGTAGACAATGCGAGATTCAGGGAGCTTAGCAGCTTGCTCAAGCGCGTTGGCACGCATGAAGAGCGCATAGTCTCCGAGCGAGGTGTGGTCAGGAATAACGCTTGCGTCGAGCAGTGCCGCGGCGCCAGCGAAGTCTCTCGCATTGAGCTTGATTCGGGCGCGCACCATTCTCGCCAGCCCGGCGGCCTTTGTTCGTGGGAATTCCCACTCGATCCGCGCTACCACATTTTCAGACGGTAGCACACCACCCCGCGTCATCGCGCGCAGATTCTCGAGAGCCCTGATTTCGGCGGGAGTTTGCTGTCGCGTCAGGCAGCTTGCAGTCATGAACGGCGGGAGAGACGCTCCAATGATTACGGCAAGACCAATCAGAATAAGAATGAGCCGATGCTTACCTAATCTCCTTGCCAACCTTCTGAACTCCTGGAATCACCAACTAAAAGCTGAGAGTTAGTGTGCCCTCATGCCGAAACAGTTGCTCCCGGATAAGCGTTTCCGAGTTTCGCGGCATCACCTTCGGCAAGAGTGTTGACCAACTCGTAATGGAAGTAGTCATACTTCCTCGCCACTTCTGGTTTGACGCGTTTGTCATACATTTCCCTGGATCGATCGATATACTCTCGCAAGCGTTCGTAGAGGTCGAACCGCGAGCGGCCTTCCGCGACTTTCTGCTCGTTGTAAAGTTTGATCTCGGACACAAGCAGGCGTGCAAACCGGCGCGCGTCATTGTGAAGCCGGCGTTCCTCTTCGCTGGCGACGCTAACAGGTAGCTCCGCATCCATCCCATACCGGCGCCTGGTAACGAGAGGTGTTGGAGCGGATTGAGAGGAAATGGGGCTGAAGACTGGCACGACTGGGGTCTCAAAGTGTTCAGGCTGCGGTTCAATTCTCTCTGGCTGTGCCTCCACCGCCTCTGGCTGCGCCTCCACCGTCCATGGT
>JBGPNE010000254.1:0-5056 GCA_041487335.1 Pyrinomonadaceae bacterium | reverse complement strand
CCCTCCTGTATTGCTGACGCAAAAAAGAACGATGGCGAAATACCGGCGCGGGAACCGGTCGATGGAACCGTCCGCGCGGTGCCCGTTCATTTGCTTACACCTTGATGTTCAGAATGGCCGGCACATTGTATTTTTCAAGCGGAGAGGAACGCAAGGGGCTTGGCGATGTGAACGCGATTCAGTGGAGGCTGCCTGTTTGGCGACTCGCCAAGATGCTATCATTTGAAGTCGCGATACCTGGTTTTCGGGTCACAATAAAGGAAGAGGAATGAGCGACCAATCGAATGTCGAAACAAAGATAGTCCGACTGAGACACGCGGGAGGGGAAGCCTTCGTGGCCGAATCTCAAAGCGGCCACGCAATGGTCACGAGCTTCGGGCACGACAAGCTTACGGCGCCCTCGCCGATGGAACTGCTACTCGTCGCGCTCGGAGGGTGTACCGGCGCGGACGTCGTTGCGATTCTCGAAAAGAAAAGACAGCGGGTTACGGGCTACGACATTGAAGTTCGCGCCGAGCGCCGAGCCGAGCATCCCCGCATCTACACTGAAATCGAAGTCATCCACCGAGTACGTGGCCGCGCGATCGACCCGAAGGCCGTTCAGCACGCGATCGAATTGTCCGAGACGAAGTACTGCAGCGTCTCGGCGATGCTCGGCGCCTCCGCGCAACTGAGCATGCGGTACGAAATCACGGACGAAGACTAAGTAGGGCTCGCTTCTCGACGACGAGAAGCGTGTGGCGAAGTACGTATGCGCCACCACAGTTCGGTCGGAAGGTCCCGCAACGGGTCGCTTCATTTGAACTCTGTAATTAGAACGACATCGCTTGATTCTGAGCCACGCGAGCAGGCGAAATCCTTTCCGTTACTTGACCAGCCGACGGAAAATATCTCTCCGGTCGTGAAGTCCGTCAGTCGTTTCGGGTCATGACCATTTAGAGGCTGACTCCAGATGTTTGATACACCGCCGCTCGCCGAGACGTACCGTAAAGCGCGCCCGTCGCGTGACCAGCGAAGGACTTGCGGGAAAAAGATGGGAGTGTCAAATGTCTTTATCGGCTGACCTCCTTCGAAGGGGAGGACCGCTATCTTATATTGAGATTGCGCACGCAGATCGGGCCACACGCAGGCGATTAGTTTTCCATCAGGCGAGAATGCTGGTCGCCAAGCGGAGCCTTCGGTCAACCGAACCGCATCGCCGCCATCAATCGGCGCTCTCCACAAAGACTCGATGCCCGAAACATAACCCTCAAATACGATCCATTTGCCGTCAGGCGAACAATGCGGATGCCTTTCGCCTTCGCTAAAGGTCAGTTGTTTAGGACTACCCCCATCAATATCCATCCTCCAAACGTTGAAGCTGCCAGCTCGATCTGACACGAAGATTATGTAGCGGCCCTCGCTTGAAACTACCGGATCAACATCTTCGTGAGGATCGAAGGTTAACCGTCTCTGATCTCCCGTGCTCGAATCTATCAGCCAGATATCACTGGCGCCGCTAGCCCTTGATACAAAGACCAAGTCGCCATCAGGGGTCCAGGAGATTCCGTTTGCCCCGTCGTCTTTTCCGCTTCCCGTATTTGACTTGAGCTCCTTTGCCCGGCTTGTATCGCCGTTTGGTACGGTCCACATACTTGCAAGTTGATCAGTCAGGACTGTCACCAACGATCGCGAATCGGAGGTCAAGCTGATTCCTTTGTAGTTGTTTAGGTCATTAGTGGCTCTGCGCGCCTCTCCTGTTGGATAGGAGATCAGCCATAGCTGGAACAACCCCGAATCTTTATCCGCACCACTCAGCGCAAGGCCGCTTCCATCAGAAAGCCAGGCAAGTCGTTCAACACGTCGCCAACGCTGGCGAGTTATTGGTGTTTCAGCCTTGCTGTCTGCTCGCACCTCTATCAAACTTTGACCCCGGGAACTCAGACTTACAGTTGTGCACGCAATACTCTTTCCATCCGGTGACCACGAGGGCAAACCCCAGACGTCAGGCGGGATGCGCGCAGCTAATTCCTCCTCATTTGCGCCATCCGCACTAGCCAAAATCAATGCGGACTTTTGCGGCAGTTGATTGCGAACGAACGCGAACCGTTTGCCATCTGGTGAAAAGCTGATAGGACTGTCAATGTCCTTCAGCACAGTTCTCGGAGGTCCTCCAAGCACAGACACCTGGTAAAGCGTGGCGGTTCGACTGTGCTTCGCGTAGATTCTGTAGTACACAAAGTTGCTGTCAATGGAAAACGTTAGCCGGCCGTAGTCTGCTTCAGCCGGCGGAACGATCTGCGCGCTCGTTGTAGAGGCGACCTGCCTGACCCACAGGCTTTGACTGCCAGCTTCATCGACCACGTAGGCGACGTACTTGCCATCGGGAGAGATCGCGGCATCATAAGCTTTGCCAGAGCTGGTTAGCCTAATCATCTTCATCGTTTCGAATGCCGCTGGTTGCCTGATCACGTTGCCATTGAGGTACCTATAGGCCCCATACCCCAACGCAAGAAGAGCAGTGAGGGACATAACCGAAATGGCGATTCGTCGTCTCAGTGAGTGAGGTTTCGCGGTAGCGCTAACATCATTCGAATTCCGGCCCGATGATCCTGTTGCTTCCGGGGCGACGCTCACGGCGTCGATTGCCGCCATCGCGACTCTCTCTGGATCAACGGACTGGCCACTGGTCCTCGGCGGGAAAGAATCTTCGCGCTCGATCCCAACCTCCCTCCGGTGCTTAAGCATCTTAAGGTCTATCACCAAGTCCTTTACTGTTTGATAGCGATCGTCTCGATCCTTAGCCAGCGCTTTCGAGACGATCCATTCAAGCTCGGCCGGAACCTCATTCGAATAACGGGCCATTGGCGGTGGTTCTTTTGCCAATATTGCAACGATTATGTCGCTGGCAGTCGAGCCTTCAAATGGTGCGCAGCCTGTCATCATTTCATAGATCACCACACCGAGACTGAAGATATCGCTGCGGCCGTCCACGGCAAGACCACGCGTTTGCTCGGGGGACATATATCTGACAGTTCCCAAGACTACGCCTGGTTCGGTATCAATCTTTGAGATTGTCGAGACCTCGGAATCGCCAGCGCAAATATCACCCAGAACAGACGGCTGGATGAGCTTGGCAAGTCCAAAGTCGAGAACTTTAACGTAACCATCCGACCGAACCATGATGTTTTCAGGCTTAAGGTCTCGATGCACTACCCCTGCTCCGTGCGCTGCGCCAAGTGCGCTCGCAACCTGAACTGAGATATTCAACGTCTCTTGCAGGCTTATTCGTGAGTTACCTATGCGCTGGCGCAAGGTCATACCTTCTACGAGCTCCGTGGCGATGAAGTGCTCGGTCCCTGCGTTTCCTACTTCATAAACTGTCAGTATGTTCGGATGATTTAGCGCTGAGGCGGCTTTCGCTTCCTGGATGAAGCGCCGGAGTCTATTCTCGTCTTTGGTCAATTCGTCTCGGAGCACCTTGAGCGCAACCTTCCGGCCCAGCCTTGTGTCCTTTGCTTCGTAAACTTCTCCCATCCCACCAGACCCAATTCGGTCGAGTACTACGAAGTGACCAAAACGTGTCCGCTTGCGAATTGCCATGGTGACTGACGCTCGTTCCTTTTTGACGCAGTCTATCAAGCATGCCCGTTTGGTAGCCAGAGAAACCCACAATCGACTTTACGTCTGGAATACCAGTTAGACTGAAAGCACCCAGCAGGCGCCTGCTTGGCAGAACAATTGGTTGAGACTACAATGAGCCTGCCCATCAGCAAGACGTTTACCGGGAAAGGAGAAATGAAATGCTTAAAGCAAGCAATCCGGCGCGTAGCTACGACATCGACCGAAATACCGGCGGGGTTAGCTGCGGCACGGCGAGTGATCCTAATTGCCCCGACGCACACTTTGCGACTGCTCGGATTTCGGGGTTCCATACCGAGCGTCTGCAGCAGGCTACCGCACAGATCAATGGGGTTCTTCATGAGGCCCTCTCGGACCCGGATCGTAACGGTAGAAGCCTTGACGTCTTGATAACAACAAGAGGCCTGCTCTTGGCATGGACCAATCACAACATCGTAACAGCATACGATGATGATGCAACTATAGCCGAAGCGTTGGGACTGACGGAAATAGCTGCCCATAGCACAACTTAATATCCTCGTTTGTTCGTCCTTCTGGTTTGCTCATACCGAACGTGCGGACCAAGCAAACCCCAGTGCTTTGGCGACTAAGTAAATCTGTGTTTGGTGTTCGGAACCAGGGTGAAGGAAAGCGGTCGCCCGAGCATTCCGTACCGCAGCGATAATTGCGGCTAGAGGGGCAGCCGAAAGCTGACCAAAAGCCGTTTAGGGTTGCAGGGTCAAGGGGCTTGAAGATATATTTTTGAGACAACGAGCTGACAGCCATCACAGATTTCTAAGAGGGCAGCAGTTGATACTGTTACCCCTTGATGACTAATAGCTGAACCTAAAGGGGAGAATGTGCAATGGAACCACATCTCTGTACACCACAGCCAACGTATGTCATCGTTGAACAAATCCATCGGAAGGCGGGGCTGCCGTCGATCCCAAGAAGCGGCGCCATAGGCGCTATATTGAGCCCGTCGCTCATTCAGGTGTTCCGTCGCGTCCTGCAGGTCTGTGATGTGCAGGACATGTTCTTCGAGGGACAACGCATCTCCGGCACTCCTAGCACCTGGCAGTACATTCAGGAGTTTGTGCGGCCGGGAAGACAAATAACAACGAGCCCAACCGGCCAGCGGGAGTTCGTCCTTGTTTACGCTGGCTTCAAGAATGTGGTGCAACCGCTACCACGGGTGGGGAATCTTCTTCCGGAGTCCTGGACGAGACAATACGATCTCGGTACACCGCCCTCGCCGTTCATCTACGGGACGGACCCAATTCCGCGCGTGGAGCTGTATGGGAATTCGCGTGCCGATTTCATCATGCCCGGCGGCCAGCCGCCCGCGACGGCGGTCGGCATCTATCACCGAACCGGGAACCGTCTCGAAATACCGCCTAGCAACGAGCGCGACAGGATGATCCAGCAGTTGGTGCAACCCAATCCGTCACACCCT
>JBGPNE010000253.1:0-5073 GCA_041487335.1 Pyrinomonadaceae bacterium | reverse complement strand
TAGAAGTAGCGCAATGGCGATTGTCGCCATGGCTCTCATGATAGCCCTGGCAATTGCCTTAGCGCCGGCTCTGCCGGCGAACGCGGCTGACCACGCCGAGTCTACGTCCGTCGCCGGTGATCCGGGGGCAGACCTTGCCGACGTCTTTGCCTTTCTCGATCCGAACGACAATTCAAAAGTTGTTCTCGCGCTCGATGTCGAGGGATTCGTCGTACCGTCAGAATTACTCAACCTGAGCTTTTTCGCTCCAGACGTGGTGTATCGATTCGAGATCGAGAACACCGGCGATGCTGCTCCGGATCAAAAAATAGACATCACTTTTTCACCGCAGACCTCACGCAGCCAACCGCAGACGGCCACAATCAAGCTGCGTCGGATTGAGAGGGAAGGTGAAGAGGAGGATGGGAATAGCAAGCTAGTGTTTACAGCGCCGACGACCGTTCAGACTCAGAACGCGACACCGAACCCGTTTGTTGTGACGAATGATGCGGCAAGCGGCACGTCGTTCTTCGCAGGGATGACCGATGATCCCTTCTATTTTGACATCGTGGGCTTTAACCGCTTTGTCGCTTCCGTACTGGCAGGTTCGCCCAACCCCGCTGCCCTGCAGCGCGGTCGCGATAGCTTCGCCGGCTACAACATCCACATGATCGCGCTCGAACTACCGGCCGCGATGCTCAGAGGTCCGGCGGGCAACATAATCGGGGTGAACGGCGTTACGCTGCGTCGAAAAAAGACCAGTCGGATTGAGGGCGGAGGTGAACGAACCAGTGGTAAGTTGATCCAGGTTGACCGCATGGCAACGCCTGCCGTTAACACAGCGCTTATTCCCTTTCCACGTAAGAACGAATACAACGCTGCGACGCCGGTTGATGACGCAGCCGGTCGATTCGCGGGCAGTATCGTTGCTACGTTACAGGCTCTCGGAACCAACCAGGCCAACATAGGCATCCTCGCCAATGTCGCGGTGGCCCACGGTGACTACTTGCGCCTTGACCTCTCGGTGCTAAACACAAGTGTCGGATTTGGTGAGCGAGTCACTACGCCGGGCTACACGGGCTTTCCGAATGGACGTCGTCCGGGGGACGACACAATTGACGATCTGCTGTTTTTCATCGCCAATCAGACTCCGATTGGGGATAGCGTCAATAGCAACGATGTGCCGCTCTTGTCTAAATTCCCGTTCTTTGCTCCGCCACAGCAACCACGCGGCGCCGGAGTGATCGACGACAACACCAGGAACTAAGTTCCCGATCGCGGGCCAGTCCGGTGCTGGCAGTGCTGACCAGTGCCGGACGCCGTGGATTTACGCCGTTAGAGACTAACAGAGAGAGAGAGAAGACAATGCGGATCAAGTTAATCATCGAAGTTGCCAGTCTCTTCATTCTCGCGCTCGCTGCGGTCGGCTGCCAGAGTGGGAGTGCAACATCAACAACAAAGCCACCAGCGCCCGTGCCAGCAGCAGAGTTATTGCCGGTCGATGCCGCTGCGGAACAGGAAACAATTCGCTTCCTTGAAGACAGAATCAAGCGTGATCCGGAAGACTTTATCGCCCACAACAAGCTGGCCGCGCAATACCTGCAGCGCGTTCGCGAAACGGGAGACGTTACCTATCTGGATTTGGCGGCAAAAGCCGCCCACGCCTCGCTCGCAACGCTGCCCCCAGAGCAGAACAGCGGCGGATTGACCGCGCTGGCCCAGGTTGAATATTCGTCCCACGATTTTGCGGCGGCCCGCGATCACGCACTGCAACTTACAAAACTCGAGCCGAACAAGGGTTATCCGTACCAGATTCTCGGTGATGCATTGCTTGAACTGGGGGAATATGACAAAGGAGAAGCCGCTTTCCAGAAGATGGAGCAATTAGGTGGAATTCAAGGTCTGACGCGGGCAGCTATCGAGCAGCGCACGGCCAGACTGGCTACCTTGTATGGTGACGCCCGCGGCGCGCAACGTCACTTCTCCAACGCGTTGACGATGGCGCTGGCGTTGCCGTCCCCGCCCCGCGAAACTGTTGCCTGGTGCCGCTGGCAGTTGGGGGAGACGGCTTTTGCTGTTGGCGATTATGCGACCGCAGAGCGCCACTATCGTGATGCGTTGACGACCTTTCCTGATTACTTTCGAGCGCTCGCCTCACTCGGCCGCGTTCGTGCCGCCCAGGGAGATCTTGCCGCCGCAATCCAGGAATACGAACACGCCGTTCGTATCATCCCTGATCCATCATTCGTTGCTGCGCTGGGCGATCTTTACAAGCTCGCCGGACGCGATAAGGATGCAGCCGCGCAATATGCACTGGTCGAGAAAATCGGGCGTCTCAACGAGCTCAATGGCGTACTTTACAATCGACAGTTGGCACTCTTCTATGCAGACCACGACCTCAAACCTGAGTCGGCATACGCGAACGCCGCGAAAGAGTACTCAGTGCGCCAAGACATCTATGGCGCGGATGCGCTGGCCTGGACTGCACTAAAGGCCGGCAAGATCGCCGAAGCTCAGACAGCAATTAAAGCGGCGCTGCGTCTGGGCACAAAGGACGCGCGGACCTTCTACCATGCCGGCATGATTGCGCGTGCGTCCGGTGATGAGACTCAAGCGCACGACTACTTGAAACGAGCATTGGCGCTCAATCCGCAGTTTGATCCGCTGCAAGCCTCGATTGCCAGGGAAGCTCTCGCAGAGTGAAAAGCCAGAGAGCCAGCAAAGGACACCGTATGCATTGCAACTTTCTTTCAAGCCCCGGACGCAGGTTAGGCGTTCTGCTGCTTACCGCGTTCGTGCTTAGCGCGACAGCCGCGAGTGCCCATCCGCTCGGAAACTTCACCATTAACCACTTCACGCGGATTGAAGTTGGCAGCGACCGGGTAAAGCTGCACGGCGTGATTGACATGGCGGAGATACCTACCTTTCAGGAGCTGCAGAGAATCGATACTAACGGTGACGGCAAGGCTTCGGCGGCGGAGCTCAACCAGTACGCTGATCAAGCAGCCAGCCAATTGGCCCATAGCATGCTGGTTTCGGTTAATGGGGCGCGCGTTCCGCTGACGGTAATCACAAAGAATGCCAGCTTACTGGCGGGCGCGGGCGGACTCGAGACCCTGCGCTTCGAACTCGATCTCCTGGGTGAATTCTCCAAAGCTGGGGCTGCCGAAGCACGCGATTTGCGGCTCGAAGACGAGAACTATTCTGAGCGCATCGGCTGGCGCGAAATCGTCGTAGTACCGCTCTCTGGAATCACAGTCTTCAATAGTTCAGCATTCGGCAATGGCTTAAGCGACGAGTTGAAGTCTTATCCCGGCGGATTGCTTGCAGCCCCGCTGGCTGAGCGGAAGGCCGAGCTTTCTTTCTCCAGCGGCCCGCTGCCAGCAGGTGTGCGGCCGCTAATGTCACGCGACGGCCGGCCGGCGCAAACACCTGCGCGCGACCGACTTGCCGAACTCATCGCCGCGCCGCATCTGACTCCGGGTGTGGCGCTAGTTGGTCTCTTATTCGCAATAGTGCTCGGGGCTGTGCATGCGCTTTCGCCCGGCCACGGTAAGACGGTGGTTGGAGCCTATCTAGTTGGTTCGCGTGGTACAGCACGTCACGCCGCTTTCCTAGGCCTAACTGTGACGATCACGCACACTGCGGGAGTTTTCGCGTTGGGAGTTGTTACGCTGCTGGCGTCTGAGTACGTCGTGCCCGAGAAACTGTTTCCGGTACTGAGTTTTGTGTCTGGGGCCATCGTGATGGGTATTGGGTTGAGTCTGCTCATTCGTAGATTGCGCAAGGCAGGGGGTTGGGGTTCGCACAGTCATACGCACATCCAGGCTGGCCACGGCGACTCGCACGCACCCGGCGAGGCGATGGCGCACGATCACATTCACGTCACTGATCCTGCGGAACCGCATTCACACGGCGGACAAACGCACTCTCATCTCCCGCCCGGAGCCGATGGCTCGCCGGTAACCTGGCGCAGCCTGTTGGCGCTCGGCATATCAGGAGGAATTCTGCCGTGCCCCTCGGCGCTGGTTGTGCTGCTGGCGGCTATCTCGCTCCATCGCGTTGGCTATGGTCTGGTGCTAGTGGTAGCCTTCAGCGTTGGTCTGGCGGGTGTCTTGACGACTGTCGGATTGGCATTTGTTTATGCTGGCCGCTTGGTCAAAGCAACTGGGAAATTTGATCGTCTGGCGCGGGTGCTACCGATCTTCAGCGCCTTTGTGATCGCCTGTGCGGGAGTGGCAGTCTGTTATGAAGCTGTGAATCAAGCGGGACTGAATCTATTCCAGTTCATCAGTGAACTAACGCCTCGGCTGGGTGCAGCCACTGCGAATGCCGAGCCTTCATTCATCTCAGTGGGGGCGTTGGGGGTGCTCGGCATAGGATTGGTTTACGGACTCAAGCACGCGACTGAGGCCGATCACATCGTTGCCGTTTCGGCAATTGTCAGCGAACATCGCAAGCTCGTGCGCGCGGCCTTTGTGGGTGGTCTTTGGGGGGCAGGCCATACCGCGTCGCTGATCATCGTTGGTGTATTCGTCCTCGCTCTAAGAATCGCGATTCCGGAGCATGTCGCAAGCTGGCTGGAATTTGCGGTCGCCCTAATGATCATCGGCCTCGGTATCGCGGCATCCAGGCGCGCGCTCCGGAGCCGCTCAGACCTTCATATTCATGAACATGGTCATAGCGACCTTACTCACGCGCACATCCATTTTCACGAGGGTAGCCGCCTTGCTGATGCCGTTCAGCCTCACACACATGCCGTTGCGCGCATTGGGTTCAAACCCCTGCTCGTTGGGGCGATGCACGGCCTGGCAGGTTCTGGAGCGTTAACCCTGTTAGTGCTCACGCAGATCAACTCGTCTTTGCTTGGTTTGCTTTACCTGGGAGTTTTCGGGGTGGGTTCGATCATCGGGATGCTGCTGATGTCAGGGCTGGTAGGACTTCCGTTTGTGCTCAGTTCGCGCAAGCTGGGGGGAGTTCACTACCAACTGCAAATGCTGGCCGGCGTGCTAAGTATAGTTTTCGGAGTTTGGTACGCCTACGAAACAGGAATCACCAACGGCCTGATGAAGGCGGTTGGAGCAATCTAAAGTT
>JBGPNE010000252.1:0-5110 GCA_041487335.1 Pyrinomonadaceae bacterium | reverse complement strand
GGATACGGTTCGATAGGCGGAGAGGAATTCTTTTCCTATCTCAACATCAGCGACGGCTTGAAGCGTTCAGGCGGTAAGGAATGGAACGAGTGGCATTCAAAGATAACGCAGAAGATTTTGAAGCTGCAGAATGAAGATGGAACGTGGGCCGGTCACCATTGCATTACCGGACGGTGCGCGGTGACCAGCGCCGCAATCCTCAACCTGACATCCGATCGTGTCGATTGACCGCCGCACATTCCTGGTGCACGCGCTTGCCGCGGCCGGAACCACGTGTGCAGCGCTTGCCACCGGTTGCTCGCGGCGGCGCGGGAGCGCGTCGCTCCGGCAGGCGGCGCAATACTTGTGGGCGCAACAGGCCGAGGACGGCGGATTTCACAGCACGACGTACGGCCTCCTGCGCTCGGGACAATCGTTGACCCCGTTTGTCCTCGTCGCCTTGCTCGGTGTGCCGGAAAGCGAATCGTCCCGCCCGCGCGGGGCGGTCGAACGTGCGCTCACGTTCATAAAGGCCAACACGAATGCGGATGGCGCTCTTGGTCTGATGGACGAGACTGCCGCGGACTATCCGAACTACGCTACTGCTCTTGCCGTGTGCGCGATGGTCAAGGGCCGAAGTCCCCAGGATCATGAGTACGAGAAGGTCACCAGTCCGATGGTTGCGCAACTCCGCGCGCAGCAGTTCAGCGAAGCCAATGGCTGGACCTCACAGCAGGCTCCTTATGGGGGGTGGGGTATGGGCGGCGCAATTCATCGTCCCCCCGAAACCGGGCATGTGGACCTGTCTATGACGCGGCACGTGCTTGAGGCCTTGCAGCTTTCAGGAATCCCGCCTTCCGATCCGGTGATGACCCGGGCCCTGATTTTTCTGCAGCGCTCACAGAATAGCGATGGAGGGTTTTACTTCTCTCCAGTCAATCCTGAAATCAACAAAGCCGGCGAGAGCGCCGGCCGTTTCGCGAGCTACGGCACTACGACAGCGGATGGTGTTTTGGCTTTGCGGGCTGCCGGCGTTCCCGCCGAGGACCCACGAATCGCGAAAGCGATCACCTGGCTCAAGGATCATCACCAGCCTGCCCGGGCGCCGGGGTTCGACGAGGGAACTGGCCAGCCGTGGGGATCGGGACTGCGCTTCTACTACGCGCACGCGATAGCCAGAGTCGTGCCAAGTTTGCCTGTCGAGCTGCCTCCGCAGTCTGGCGACGGCAGCTTCCGCAACTCGGTGAACCTTGTCAAAGAGGATGACCCGTTGATCGCTACCGCCTTCGCGCTATATGTGATGGCTCGCTAGGTAGACACTGACCTTTTGCCAGATCGCATCGCTGCGCTGCGCCTCAGCCTTCAAGGTTTCGTATAGGCGAATTCTGCCGTGATCTCACCGTCGCCGTTCTGCGCCTGAATTTTCACGGTCTGGCCGGACTCGATTCTTTTTGCAAGCTTCTTGCCGACCAGCACGCCGGACGCAACGTCGTCGCGCAAGGTCCTTTGGACATCGCCGTTCATAAGGATTACCGACTCGCTATCGAAGTTGTCACCGTTAACAATAAGATTCTTCTTTTCAGCGGCGACGTTGCTGATCTTCGGTGCGAAGCGGTTGTCTGCATATACTCGCACGAAGTCAACGGTCATCGTCTGCGGAAAGGTCGTCGTGCCATCGGGGTTGCCAGGGAAGTTGCCGCCTACGGCAACGTTCAAGATAACGAAGAACGGATGATCGAAAGCCCACCGCTTGCCTGACGTATCCGCCGGTGTCCTCGTCTGGTAAAGATTGTCGTCGACGTAGAAACGAACGGCTGTCGGCTCCCACTCGATGGCGAACGTGTGAAAGTCGTCAGCGAACTTCTGTCCCGTGGGCAAGGTGTAAATTCCAGTGAGCGGTGAACCGCCCGAATAGCCTGGTCCATGCAGGCTGCCATGATTGACCGCAGGCTCGCGGCCAACGTTTTCCATGATGTCGATCTCGCCGCAAGTGGGCCAGCCCACCTGATCAATATCCGCTCCGAGCATCCAGAATGCCGGCCAGATGCCCTGTCCGAACGGTAATTTGATACGGGCTTCAAGGCGACCGTAACGCTGCGTAAATTTTCCTTTGGTGAGTAGCCTCGATGACGTGTAATCGCGCTTAATGCCGTCCGGCCCTCTCAAGGTTTCCTTGATGACTTTGATGATGAGATGGCCGTCGCCATCTAGAAACGCGTTGTCGCTGCGGCGTGTATAGGTTTCAAGCTCGTTGTTGCCCCAGCCGTTGCCGCCGATGTCGTAACCCCATTTCGCCTGATCGGGGACGTTGCCTGCCGGCCCATCGAATTCATCAGCCCAGCGCAGCGTGTAGGTCTGCGCGCCGGCGCTGGCGGGGGCGCACAGCAGAACGAGGATGGAGATAATCAAACAGATTGGTTTCAACAAGACGCACCTCCTGGTGACGGACTGAGCTACACGGCAGAGTGCGAGCGACTCGGCGTCGCGCCTCGAAGCCTTGTCATGATTGTCGGTTCGTAGCGCGCTGTCAATATTGCTCCAACAGAGCTACTAAGCCTAACCAGATCTAGAGGTCCCAACCCTAGCGCCATTGACGACGAAAGCGGAACGCGGCGATTGGGAGAATCACAACTAAAGGAATCAGTAGAACGAAGAGTGAGTGCTCCCAGAAATCAGTTCCCTGGCGGTATGCGCCGTTTGCCAGCGGAATTCCTAACGTTGTTGCGTAATACACAAGAAGCGGGAAGAGAGATTGCCGGAACAGACCCGAAGTCTTTTCCGAACGCATTCTTTCGCTGACCACAAACAACAACAGCAGAAATCCGAAGTAGATGAAGATGCCTTCGAAGCGGTGAAGTTGATTTGGATTCAACCAGCCAATCTCCTCAGGCATCCGCTGCGGCCGCAATGCAATGGCAATGCGGGTGGTATTCGCAACTAGCGTTACAAGATAGGCAATCAGAGCCGCTGTCGGGATGAATCCCCAGGCAATTGTTTGCGATCGATCCCTCAGCAGCTTTCTCATCGAAAGCATCAAGAATGCGGTGATCAGGAAATTGACTCCCGCACAGGAATTGGCAATCAGGAAACTGCGGTCGCCGCTGATGTAGCCTGAATGGGATTCAAACTCAAACGAGGTACTGCTGACCAGTTCAACACCTGCAGCCGTAGGAGCGAGAATCCAGCGCAACTGGTTGGCGCTTGCGGTTGAGTAGTATTGCTTGAGCGCGAAAGCGCAAACAAGGACGACAACACACTGTGCGATCCAGTTCCAGGTGAATCTCCGTTTCATACAAGACGCCGCCGCCAGCGGAGGATCATCATCAGAGCGATCATTAAGGACGCAGTCATCAACCACACGAGTTCCGGTTCACTGCCTACCGCCAGATCGCTCACTCCCAATGGAAGGGGCAGCGGTTGATCCACATCCTTGGCCGCTCCCTGGGTGTTTCTCACCATTTCGAGAACCGCTATGAAGGAGGTGTACTGAGTCAACAGGTTGTACTTCAAACCCAGAGAAGTGATCTTGCTGATTCGATCCTCATCTACATGGCTGTAGCCGTAATCGGAAAGTTCGGCGATTCGGGATCGAGCCCAAAGATAGCGCAACGCTCGATTGGCATCATCCGGTTGGACACCGGCAACATCTAAACGAGTCAGGTAATCCCCGTGTCCTGTTTTTCCCTGCAGCTCAAAAGTTCCGGTTGCCGGACCGCGCCACTTGCCAAAAAGAATCACAGGACGCTGAGCGAACAAATCAGGAAGGTGCGCCGGGTGCACATCGTATATGTCAAACCCGATGGGACGGACCTGAATGTCGGTTAGGACCGGAGTCTGAATGTATTCCCGGAATTTGGCCGCCATCGCCGGAGCTTCCGCCTCCTGAGTTACGATGAAAGGCTCGCCCATTCCGGCCCTCGCTACACCTTCAATGAGATAACGGTTTACTGCCGTGCCGATGCCGAACGCGAACACGTTGCATTGATCCAGATTATCGCGTATGTAATCGAAGACCCCCTTCTCGCCTGAAATATAACCATCCGTTACCAGCACGATGCTGCGGGAGACGTTTGCCGCACGGGGAAGGCTCATCGCTTGTTTGATTGCTGGAAGGAGCTCGGTTCCCCCGCTCCCGCGCTGTTGTTCGAGCAAACGAATCGCGTTGGAGGTGTTTTGTTGATCCGCCGGGAGCGACTTTGGAGAGAGCACGGTGGAGTCTCCGGCGAACAAGACTACGTTGAACAAATCTGATGACCGCAATTGCCCGATCAAATCCTGCAGAAGACGTTTGGAAGTATTCAGAGGAAAACCTTCCATGGAGCCGGAAACATCTACCACAAAGATGTACTCTCGAGCTGGGATGTCCGCGTTCGCTACACGTTGCGGCGGTTGAGCCATGTAAAGAAAGAAGTTCTCATCTTGACCCTTATAGAGAATGAGGCCCGAAGCGATCTGATCTCCTGCCAAACGATACCGCAGAATGAAGTCACGATTTCCCTGGAATGGATCCGCATCGTCCATGACGAGCTGAGCGATGCTCGGACTCTGCCATTGCGGAACAATCTGGTGCGATGCACAGCTCAAGTCCTGGATAGGAACGCCCGCTGAAATCCTGGCTGAAATGTGGAGCGCGCTGCTCGGGTTATTGCCCTGATGAAGATACGGGCTCTTAACCCAGTGATCCTCTTGTGGCGCCGAGGACTCGGGCTGGGAAGAATAGCGCGGCCCAACGACGGTAGGAAAGACCACCTCATAGATGCCATCCGTCGGCACCAACAGTTCGGTGTAGCGAAGCTCAATCTCAATCTGATCCCCGGGCATGACATTGGCGAGGCTCATCGAAAACACATTGGGTCTGTTTTGCTCCAGCAGAGACGCGCTTTTCCCTGCCTGCCTGGCCTCGTCGAATTCCTGCTTTGCTTTTTCTCGCTCTTTGATTTTAGCGACTATGACTTGATCGCCGATTCGCATACGCATCGCGTAAACGGCGGCACGCGTGGATGCCGGAAAAACATAACGAGCATTGATCGGCCGCGAGCCTTCATTTCGATATGTTTGCAGTATCTTCACATCTGCGATCACGCCTGAGACGTCAATCTCAACACGTGTATCTTTGAGAGGTAAGTGATCT
>JBGPNE010000251.1:0-5113 GCA_041487335.1 Pyrinomonadaceae bacterium | reverse complement strand
GATAGCCTAGCGCCACTTCATTGAACCCATCTATGTTGATCACTAAGTCCAATTCCTGTCCGATGGAAAGAAAGTAGTTCAGAATCAACAACTGTTGCGGTTGTTTATAGCCTCCGATTGCGAACGGCAGGATTATGATCTCCTTACCGGCCAATTCAGGCAACTGCTCGAGCGCCGTCGCGAGTGTCTGCACCTCCATCTCGAAAAACGCGTAACTGGCTGCGACCGAACCGCCAAAGACACCAACTATGAATTGACTTGAATTCTGCTTCTTAAATGGATACGGATGCGTGGAAGCGAAACCGAAGTTGTTCGCAAGATGGCTCATCCGAGAGTACGGCGTCCGGTGATCTACCCCCACCTTGTCTATGAATCCGAAATAGGGGTGAAGCTGCTGAACCATTTCTTGTTGCACGGCACCTCGATCCATCGTTCCGCCGGACCCAGGCATAGTCAGACCCGCATCTAGTTTGTTGGACGAGCGCGTATAGAAGAAGTCACCCGTCCAGAAGTAGTAAGTTGCAATTGAGGCAAGTTCAGACAACACTACGAGAATAACCAGGTTGGCTGTAACAACTTTAAGAGTCTTTCCCAGCTTGATCATGCTTACAGGAAAATGCGGTTAACAAAGACTAATCCGAGCAAATGAATACATTCTACGAGAATTGGATTAGAGCGCCTTGGTCCAGTTTGCCCCGAGTCACAGACGCCTCGTTGTATTTCCCCGCTAGCTCGCGCTGTCTATTCCTGAACGATCGGTGCCATTCAACAAGCAGCACTAGCGCGAATAGCAATCGCTCTCGCTTCACGCCTTGCAGTAAGTCTTCTGCGGTCAATCGGGCTACTTCTCTCATGTCCAATCCGGACACCGCGCGCTCAAGAAAATAGTCAAGGACTGGTTCATCTTCAAACCATTGCGCCAACCATTTCCCCATCGGCAGAACAAATCCCTGTTTGGGCCGCTCGAGGATTTCCTGCGGTAGCCAGCGGCTGGCAACTCGTCGAAGCGCCACCTTGTTGATCTCACCATCGATTTTTTGGGCCGGTGGAAGCGAGAGGCCGATTTCGGCCACGGCCGGCGCCAAATAGGGCGCGCGCCCTTCGAGGCTGTGGGCCATCGAGATCCGATCAAACTTCACGAGCAAGTTATCCGGCAGCCAAGTGGCCAGGTCGGCTGCTGCCGCCTGCTGCAAGCTGTCTGCCGAAGAGCTGAGCCATGCCATCAAGCCCTCTTCCCACGCGTCCATCTCGGCGTTGCTGCTGCCGGTAAGTCGCCGACGCCCGTCAATGTCCGTTAGGAGCGGGAACCCGGATGGCGTCACCGGCTCCTCATTCTGGATCAATCGACGCGCGCCGGCTTGCGCGAAATGGGGGCGCAATAACAGCGCAGCGAGTTTCTTGCGCCCAGCCGGAGTGACTGCGTGGCGGCGATAGTAGCTATAACCCGCGAAGATTTCGTCCGCGCCTTCTCCTGACAGCGCGACCGTCACGTGGCGGCGCGCTTCTTCGCAGAGCCAGTACAACGGCAGTTGCGCCTGGTCTCCGACAGGTTCATCAAGCGCAGAAGCGACGAGCGGAAGCAGCGAGCGAAACGATTCTTCATCGAAAATAAAATGGTGATGATGGCTTCCGATTACTTTTGCGACAGCCTCTGCGTAACGGCTTTCGTCGTGGCTTGTCGAATCGAAACCCATCGAGAACGTGGAAATATGAGGCTGTTTTTTTGCTGCAATCGCGGCAATGAGCGAACTGTCGAGCCCACCAGAAAGAAAGACCCCAACCGGCACATCCGCTACAAGCCTTGAGACAACCGCTTCTTCGATAACGGCGGCGAGGTCGCCATCCGTAATTCTTCTGGCGGCGCCGAGCCGCAGCGTGTAATAGCGGTGGCGACGAGGGTGCGGATCGTCTATTGGAACCACCAGTCGCTCGCCCGGCAACACGCGTTTGATTGATTTGAAGATTGTTGCCTCACCCGGTACGTAGTGCAGCGCCAAATAGCGGTTCATCGACTCGCCGTCGATATCGTCGTTTACCCAGTCGAGCGCCGCGAGCGAAAGGAGATTTGATGAGTATGCGAAGCGCCCTTTGCCCTGCGTGTAAAACAATGGCTTCTCGCCAAAGCGATCGCGCGCGAGGTGCAACTGGCGGCTCCCGCGATCCAGAATCGCAATCGCATACATGCCATCAAGGCGTTCCAACAGGTGTTCGGCTCCCCACTCGGCGTACCCGTGAGCCAGCACCTCGGTATCGCTCTGGCTGACGAATCTGCAACCTCGGCTTTCAAGCTCTCGCCTTAAATCGCGGTAGTTGTAAATCTCTCCGTTCTGGAAAGCCACGACCTGGTCCTGCCGGCTGAAGAAGGGTTGCCACCCTCCTTCAATGTCAATTATCGATAAGCGCCTCATCGCCATCCCGACGGGGCCATCCAAATAATGGCCTTCGCCGTCGGGACCTCGCAGCACCATCACGTCTCGCATGGTGGCCAGTAGCTCAGGCGACACTCGACCGGCCGCCCTATCGATTATTCCGACGATGCCGCACACCTTCGCGCCCTCCCGCTCAACCAGGCTTCACGAAATACCTCTGCATAAGCCGAAACCATCATCTCGTAATCATTCAACGTATCGAGCACGTGCCTGCTGCTCTCGGCAAGCCTGTGCCTCAAATGAGGATGGTCTAGAAGATTTGCAAGCCTTTCAGCCAGGCCCAAAGCGTCTCCGGGCTGGTAGAACAATGCGTTGATGTTCTCCTGCACCTGCTCAACGATTCCATAGACAGGCGTGGTGACAATAGGCAAACCCGCCGCCATGGCTTCGAGTATCACTCTCGGAAAGCTTTCTATCCTTGACGTGCACACGAATACGTCGGCGGCAGAATAATAAAGCGCAACGTTGGACGTCTCAGGGATGATGTCTACGCTTGATCGCTTTGACGCCGGAAGGGCTTGATGAATTGCCTTCAACCGCTTGCTGTAGTCGCTGGGCCTGTCGCCGACGATGAAGCATCTAATCTTTTGAGCTGCCTGCTCGTTCAAATGCCCTATGGCTTCGATCAAGTCAATCTGCCCTTTTCGGTTGCAGACTGTTCCAACAATCAGAATCATCAGCTCATTCTTCTCTAATCCCAGTTGCGTCCGCGCCAGATCGCGGGGCCAGTTGCGGAGAGTCGCCATGAACTTTTCGCGATCGAGCCCGTTGTGAACGGTGATGAAGTTGTTGTGAGCGTTCAAAACGGCGCAACTCTCGCGCGATGCGTTAGACACAAAAACGACCTTATAGGGATAATAGAAGCATTCAAGAGCGCGCGCAGAGATCTCGGAACCGAGAAAATCAAAGTAACTCTGCCAGGGTTCGCTTTCACGTGGATTCCAGATCGAAGGAAGCCCGAGCCGCCTCGCTGCATCAATCGCATAGAATGTCTGCATCGTATTGGCGTAGACAAGCTCCACGTTCCATTCTCTGATTCGCCCGGCAAAGCCCTCAATCGCGTGTTCATACTCCGGCAAGCTATGGACTCCCAACAACGGATGATTGAGCACCTCGACCTGTATGCCTGCATTCTCGTAAGCGGCCCGCAGCGGGCCGTCTTGCGGGCAGTAGACCAGCGGATCGACCGTTCCCGTCTCTTTGAGCCGAACCGTCATCTCGAACTGGCTGTAGGGCGCGCCTTCCCAATTCAGATTGAATGCGCACATCAGCACTCGAATCGGCTTGAGGGTTTCCGGCGCGATAGTTCGCGCATCAATGGCGAATCGCTCGTGCTGAAGCGAGAGATTTGGATTGTAGTAGGGATCGATCTTGCCTCCGTACTTTTTGCGGAACGCGGCCGGCTCTGCCGGATTGTCTGCCGATCCTCTCGAGTATCCTTCGCGATGCATCAGCTCCGCCGCGTGGCAGTAGATACTGCGATAGCCGGCCGCTTCCAGACGGTAACAATAGTCCACGTCGTTATATGCTACTGAAAAGTTCTCCTCGTCGAATCCACCCATCTGTAAAAAAAGCTCTCTTCGGGTGAGCATGCAGGCCGCGGTTACCGCTGAGTAATTGCGCGCGACGACCGTGTTGCTCAGGTAGCCGTGATCGGACGCCGGGAGCAGCTTGAACGCCGGGCCGACCATTCCGTTGTAGTACCCGTGTACTATGCCAGCGTGTTGAATCCGACCGTCAGGCAGCAGCAATCGTGCGCCGACCGTCCCGGCGCCCGGCATACTCATGTACCCTACCATTTGGCTCAACCATTCGGGCGCGATCACTTCGGTGTCGTTATTGAGCAATAGCACGTAATCGGCATTCACCTGCTCGACCGCGCGATTGTTTATCGCCGCGAAGCTGAACTGCTTGCCAGGATTTGGTATGAGCAAAACCTTATGTGGGATGCGTTCCAGATACGCCAAAGTGGCTGGATCGTCGCTCTCGTTATCAACGATGACGACCTCATAGTTCTTGTGCGTTGTTTTGTTGAGCGACTCGATGCATTTTTTCAGGACGGCCACATTGTTCTTTGTGGGGATGATAATAGCAACGCGCGGTCCATCATCAGGGAACTGATGCGAGAAGATGCCGCAGGCGGCTTTGATCGCCCAGTCGGGCCGAAAGACCCTCGCTTTAATGCCGCGACGATCGAAAGCGTCTTGAACGGCCCTCATTCCGGCATCGAAGCTTGCGGGCTTCGCTTGCCCCGAAGAAGCCGTCGACCCGGGCAGCACGCGCCAATGATACAAGACCTTCGGAATGTGGCCGATGTGACGCGCGATCTCTGTAACCCTCAGCGCGAGGTCGTAATCCTGCGAGCCTTCAAATCCGGCGCGCAATCCTCCAACTTGCCGAAACTTTTCTGCTCTGAGCACGAACAGATGACTGAAGTACATATACGACAACAACAACTCCGGCGACCAGTCGGGCTTGAACTGAGGCGCGGAGCGATGGCCCTCCGAGTTGATCTTGTCGTCGTCGGAATACAGTACGTCCGTCTCGGGATGTTCAGCGATGTAAAGAGCGACTTCTCCAAGCGCGTCCGGGGTGATCTCGTCGTCCTGGTCCATCAACATGATGTAATCGCCGCGCGCAAGCTCGGCCGCCGAGTTGGTCGCGCGACTGATGTGGCCGTTAGT
>JBGPNE010000250.1:0-5133 GCA_041487335.1 Pyrinomonadaceae bacterium | reverse complement strand
GTCATCGAAGCGCTCGAGCAGGCGAAGCGCGAGGGTAAGGTTCGCTTCGTGGGCTTTACCGGGCATAAGGATCCTTCAATCCACCTCAAGATGCTCGCCTACGATTATCCATTCGATGCTTGTCAACTACCGCTCAACGTCCTCGATGGCACGTTTCGCAGTTTTGAACAGCAAGTGCTAAGCGAGCTGAATCGTCGCGGCATCGCTCCACTCGGTATGAAGAGCATGTGTGGTGACGGCGGGCCGGTAAAGAAAAAGGTTGTAACGCCGGCGGAAGCTTTGCGCTATGCGATGAGTCTCCGCGTAGCCACTACAGTGAGTGGCATCGACTCTTTGAAAGTACTGCGTCAGAACCTGCGAGTCGCGCGCAACTTTGCGCCGATGAGTTTAGAGGAGATGCAGGATCTCCGCTCACGCTGCGCCGCGGCTGCTGCCGATGGTCGTTTTGAGCTCTACAAGACAGCGAAATCATTTGATGGTCCAGCCGGTCGTAAACTACACGGATTTCCACCCGTGGATGAACTGGCGGCATAAGACGATGCAGAAAGCGAAAGAGTCTGACGGGCTTTCCCCAGCAACTGGTGATATGGGCAGGGAAGAGTTTCGGCGCTTTGGTCACGAGTTAATCGACTGGATCAGCGACTACTTCGACCGTCTTGAAGATTTGCCGGTGCTGGCCCAGATTGACCCTGGCGATCTGAAGGCTCAGCTTCCGTCCTCACCGCCGGAGCAGGGCGAGCCAATGGAACAGATCATTGCTGATGTTGATCGTCTCATCGTGCCAGCGCTTACTCACTGGAGCCATCCTTCGTTCTTTGCGTATTTCGCTACTTCAACTTCCGCGCCCGGAATCTTCGGCGAACTCTTGAGTGCAGCTTTCGACAACAAAGCCATGCTCTGGCGTACGTCGCCAGCATCAACTGAGCTCGAAGAGGTCACACTCGACTGGCTACGGCAGATGATGGGTTTGGACCCGGGCCTGAGTGGGATCATCTACGACACCGCGTCGGTGTCCAGCATGCATGCGCTTGCCGCAGCGCGTGAAGGTGTGGAACTGCGCATCCGCGAAGAAGGAATGAGCGGGAGAGCAGACCTTCCATTGTTGCGCGTTTACGTTTCTGAGCAATCACACTCGTCGATTGAGAAGGGCGTAATCACGCTGGGCCTGGGTCAGCGTGCAGTGTGCAAGATCCCGACCGACTCAGACTTTCGCATGGATGCTAAGGCACTCGAGCGAGCGATTGAGGAAGACAAGCGCAACGGCATTGTTCCTTTCTGTGTTGTGGCTACGGTGGGGACAACATCAACATCGAGCATCGATCCGGTGCCCGCGATTATTCAGGTTTGTGAAAAGCACACGCTTTGGTTACACGTTGATGCCGCCTATGCAGGCTCAGCTGCGGTGGTGCCAGAACTTCGATACATACTTAATGGCTGCGAGCGCGCGGATTCTTTAGCTGTCAATCCTCACAAGTGGTTGTTCACCCCATTCGATCTCTCGGTTCTCTACTGCCGGCACATGGACCTGCTGCGGCGGGCATTCTCGCTGGTGCCTGAGTATCTGCGAACACCTGAAGAGGAAAAGGTTCGCAGCGGATCCGACTATGGTATTCAGCTCGGTCGGCGCTTTCGGGCGCTGAAACTTTGGATGATCATTCGCTACTTTGGGCACGAAGGATTGGCTGCGCGCATACGCGAACATTGTCGCTTAGCAAAAATGTTTGCCTCCTGGGCTGAAGAATCGCCGGATTGGGAATTGCTGGCGCCGGTGCCGCTGGCATTAGTGTGCTTTCGGGCCTGTCCGACGCTTGCAGGCGACACTGATGAGACTCGCGCGAAACGGCTGGATATTCTCAATGAAGCAATCATGCATGGCGTGAACGCCACTGGTAGAGCGCTGCTGTCGCACACGCGCCTCAACGGCAAGCTTACACTGCGGCTTTCCATCGGTAATATCCGGACCACTGAGAGACATGTGGGGCAGGTTTGGGATTTGCTGAACGAGCAGCTTACAAGATTAACGTAACGATAGGTGCGCTTATCAAGGACGGAATAACCAGGCTTGTAAATAATCTATAGGAAGGTTTCGCGCCAAGACGCACAATCGCAAAGAACCCTTCACGCTTTGGCTCTTGGCGTCTTTGCGGCTTTGCGCGAAATAAGACATGAGAATAAAGCTTGCGCTTAGTACCCCGATTCTGGTTTCGCTATTATTTGCGGTTACATCGGCCCAAGTTCGCCGCCCGATGGCGCCGGCGGATATGCTCCGCATTGCCAGTGTGAGCGACGCACAGATGTCGCCCAACGCGCAGTGGGTGGCTTACACCGTCTCAACCATCGAAACGGAGCGAACAATTTCGACGCTGTGGCTCGCCCGTGCAGGAGTGGAACTGGCGCCCAACCCCACGAGCAGATCAGCAACAGCTACCAGCCAGCCATTACAGCCTTCGGAAGGAAGCGAAGTCAGATACCCTCCCACGCCTCTGCTGCCACCTGGTTGGACCGCTGCCACTCCTCGCTGGTCGCCCGATAGTATGACGATCGCGTTCCTCGCCAATCACGAAGGACTAAATGGAATCTGGGTCACGAATATCGGAAGACGTGAGCCTCGCTTCATTGCTGCGGTCCAGGACACAAACTTTTTCATCACTTACGCCGGCGAATCTTTCGCGTGGTCACCGGATTCAAAGCGCATCGCTTATATCTCAGCAACCGAAGAGTTTGAAGCTGACGGAGCCGTTAAGAAATCTGATGACCCGAGCGTTATTAATCGCATCCAGTATAAGTCGCGCACATCCCTCTCCGACAACCGCCGAACGCACGTTTGGATCGTCGATGTCGATAAGCCTGAGCCGCGGCAGCTAACCTCCGGACCTTTTTACGATCATGCAATCACCTTCAGTCCCAGCGGTGATGAGATTGCATTTCTCTCAAACCATGAATCCGATCCAGATGCGAATAACAATTCTGACATCTTTGCTGTAGACCGCGGTGGCCAGGTGCGCCAGATCACGCAGACGAAAGGTTGCGAGTATGAACCGACCTGGTCACCTGACGGCAAATGGATCGCTTACACAGCAACCAAGCGCGATGTGACGACGATCGATTCCGTCGCTGAAGACACCCACCTATGGGTCATCCCCGCGAGCGGCGGCGCCGGACGCGAGTTGACTGCTGAGCAGGATCGTCGCGGGCGCAGTCCCCGTTGGATGCCCGATAGTCAATCAATTCTCTATTTAGCAGGTGACCACGGATGTAGCACCGTCTTCAGCGTTGCCTTAGATGGCGACGGGTCACGGCAATTGCTGCCCAAATCACTCGGACGAAACAGGCTGTTCTTCTCCTCTGGCGAGGATGTTGGGCCAGGCACTCCTAGAAACCGTTATCAAGTGGGCAACTTCAGTATCGGGCAAAAAAGGGATCCGCGAAGTGGTTTAGTGCCGAGACAAGTCGATCCAGCAGCGGGATGGCCGGTTGCATTTGCGCTCAATGCACCGACCTTGCCTGATGATGTTTGGCTCTACAGAGGATTGGGTCCCATAGCGCGGAGGTTGAGCGCAAATAACGATAGCTTTGTTCGCTTATCCAATCTTATTGAACCAGAGGAATTGAATTTCAAAGGTTCCGACGGCACACCTATTCAAGGCTGGCTGATGAAACCAGTGGAATTCCGCGAAGACAGAAGATATCCACTCATTCTCGGCATTCATGGTGGCCCACACGGAATGTACGGTTGGGGATTCAATCCGACCTTTCAGGTTTATGCGGCGCGCGGTTACGCAATACTCTACCTCAATCCTCGCGGTTCGAGTGGCTATGGTCAAAAGTTTTCAGACGGCACGCTCAACGAATGGGGCGGCGCCGACTACAAAGACTTGATGGCGGGCGTTGATGAAGCCCTGCGAAAATATTCCTGGATCGACTCGAATCGTCTTGGCGTAACCGGCGTATCTTACGGTGGTTTCATGACCAACTGGATCATCACACAGACGCCGCGCTTCAAAGCCGCTGTTGCGAGCGCGAGCGTTAGCAACTTGATCAGTTTTTATTCAACATCTCTTTATCAGGACCTGGTACACGCGGAGTTTGGTGGCTTCCCCTGGGACAACTACGATCTGCTGTGGCAATGGTCACCGCTTCGTTACGTTAGACAAGTGCAAACGCCGACGCTTTTCATTCACGGCGAGCAAGACAACGATGTTCACATCACCCAGGCGGAGGAGATGTATATGGCGCTGAAGCGGCGGGGCGTGGCGACTGTTTTCGTCCGTTACCCGCGAGAAGGTCATGGATTGCGTGAACCGCATCATCGTGTCGACGCACTTGAGCGCACAATCGCCTGGTTTGATCGCTTCCTGAAGTAAACCGTCTCGGGCTTTAGTCACTAAAGCATGAAGCCCCAAAGAAAATTGCTGGAACAGAGGCGGATCTTTGCTTTACGTTTTGTTGACTTGGTGGCTTGGAGATGCGATTTGTGAAAGAGAGTGTGATACGGGCCGCGCCAGAGCGTGTCTTTGCGTTTCATGAGCAGGCCGAAGCGCTTACACTACTTATTCCGCCGTGGGAGAGCGCTCGTGTGATTCAAGCCGCAAAAATTTCGGAAGTGGGCGCGCGAGCAATTGTCAAAACGAAGATTCTCGGACCAATTACAGCGCGGTGGGTTGCCGAACATACCACTTACGATCCACCGCACATGTTTGAAGACATTCAGGTCAAAGGTCCGTTTCGCAATTGGCGTCACCGCCATATTGTCGAATCCCATCCGGATGGTGCAATACTGCGGGACGAAATTGAGTACGAGCCTCCCTGCGGATTTCTCGGTCGCGCTTTTGCGCCGATTCTGATTGAGAAACGCCTGCGAAAGCTGTTCAATCACCGACATGAAATCACGCGCCGATGGTGTGAAGAAGGGGGGAAGGATGAAGGATGAAGAAGAGAGTTGCGCTGGCCGGGTCGAGCGAGGCAGCACACCCCAGATTGCGCAGAACATTAATCCGCGAGTTGTTGTTTCGTCTTCTTCTTCCTTGTTTCCTCCTTCATCCTTTGAGGACCTATGCTTACTCACATTGTAATCTGGAAATATCGAGCGGAAGTTGGGCAGGAGGCTCGCGAAGAACATGTTGCTCTACTCCG
>JBGPNE010000249.1:0-5135 GCA_041487335.1 Pyrinomonadaceae bacterium | reverse complement strand
CGCATGGTGGCAAAAGATCTCAGCAGTCTGCCCGCGGCGGTCGTGAAGCGGGAAGAGTCCGTCGCCAGCGCGGGAGCATCTCCGATCTTTCCGATTGATGCTTCATACCAATCGTTGAAGGTCTCACTTGATGATGCGACTGGAGCATCTCGAACGATCTGGCTGCCGAGTGTGAGCTTCGGGTCGCAACGCGTTTTCACGTCAGGCAGCTCTCCGATGATGACCACGTCAGCGAAAGGAATTTGGTGATTTTGAGTGAACGTAAAATCCGCGGAACTTCGGAATGAGGCAATGAGAATTGAAGGTCAAATGAGTAAGTTTGTGGTTTTGATCCTGGCGGGATTGTGCTCTTGCGTTCAGATCTCAGCGCAGGTCGCAACGCCCTCAAGTGCTCAGCCAAGGAAAGCGCGTACCGCTGGCGTGCGTGCTGGTCCGGTGATTGTTGAGAACCGGCCGAGTGCCCCACAAGTAGTGACAATTCTGCACCGTTTGACCGGGTTCAAGATGTTCCGGCTGTTGCTTCGTTCTGGAGATGTGAGCGCCATCGCGAGGCTGGACGATGCTTTCCAGTTTAACGGTGAAGTGCACACGAATGTGATTGCGGGTCTGGCTCTCGACGATTGCCAAACGATCGCTGCATGGTTACCTGAAGCAGAAGCCGAAACTGCTCCTCCGCCTCCGCCGCCACCGTTTGCGCCAAACGCGCCTACTGCCCTGATGGCTCTTCCCTCCTTGCCGAGTCCATTGTCCCCCGCCGCCATGCCAACACCAGATCAATCGATGACCACCGTGTTAGGAAATGTCTTCGAGTCTCCAGACGTAACGGTCATTGCGCGGAATGGTAAACGCCTGACCGCTCAGTATATTGGTCTTGATGGCGCCACGGGTCTTTCCGTGCTCAAGCTTTCTGAGAAAAGTTTGCCGGAGACTATTAATGCGAAGGAGGAAGCGATCATTGTTGGACAGCACCTGCGCTTGTTTGGGCCAGCGCCCGCAGCTGAGATTGAACCCAGCACCGGCGGGACTGTCTACGTTCGTATGGGTGAGACTGAGGGACGAGTTACTAGCGTTACACGGGCGCCCGACGGTGGCATCGCTCGCCTGAAGATAAGATCTACCAGGTTGTCGTCGGCAAATATTGGTGGCATTGCGATCAATGATGCAGGTGAGACTGTAGGAATTATCAATGCCGTTGAGGGAAGTGAGGCCACAATTCTCCCGAGCGCCCTGATTAGAAGCGCCGCGAAGCGTGTACTGGAGCGACAATCGAGCGTGCCGCGTCCCTGGCTCGGTGTTCGTGGCGAGCCGGTCGGCGCACTGCCACTCGAACAGATCTTGCACGGCGGTTGGCAGCCGGAACGGGCCATGTCGCTGTTTGAGGAGCACCGAGGAATCTTGCTGACTTCTGTTGCGCCGGGAAGCCCCGCGGCAGTGGCTGCACTTCGACCTGGTGATGTGATTCTTCGCGTTAACGACGGAGACGTTCGAAACGCCGACGATTTTTCCTGGTTCCTGGAAGAGGCGGGATCTGGCAGTTCACTTCGCTTCACCGTCGCCCGGCCGGGCAGACTCGCGCCTGAAGCTGTGATGGTGAAGTTGAGCGAGTCGCCTGATCCGTTGTTTGGCTTGAGAATGCCCGAAGGTCGCGCCGCCCGGATGGTCGAGCCAGGATCATTGATCGCGCATGGCATAGAGACAGTAGCGCTAAAGCCAGGCGTTGCCTCGCGTTTTGGAGCTAACGGCGGACTGCTAGTTGTTTATGTCAGACCATCCGCTGCTGCTTTTAACGCCGGACTCCGACCCGGTGATGTGATTGAGGCAATCGACGGCCAGCAAATCTCGTCACCTACAGAGCCGATCAAACTTTCAACCATTCCCGGCGCAAGCTACTCTTTCAGCGTCGTTAGGAATAAAGAGAAACTTGTTCTCACAATCGTGACTTCGTCAAAGTAGACCGTGGAAGATAGAATTGTTTGGAGTGAGGCGACCGCGTCGCCGCTTTGGCCTGACAGTCAGAGAGCATCAGTATCGGATTTATTGGCAGGACGACATTTCCGGGAGGGACAGGGTAAAGAACAAACAGCGCAATGCGAGAGGGGATTGCCCTATGACACTGCGCCGTCGTTTTCAACCCGATGTCTCACGTTGGTACCCACGCGCAACAGTCAAGCCTATGAGTCGCATTCTAATTGGCGACAAAATCTACGTCAACAAACGATGGTGAAATAAAACAAGAGCGGCAACGTCCTCACTCCACCGCATTTCGCTTAAGCGTAGGATAAACTCAACTATGCCTGGGAAGACTAAATTACCCTTCTACCCCTGCCTTGACGAGGCAAGGACCTAGAAACCGATAGTTGGTCCAACACAGCTAATTAATTGAATGTAGGTGTTGAATAAAACGCTCACGATCATTAGCACGCATATTGATGATTTGTGCGCCGATCAGGCATCCGAGTTCCATTACCCCTTCATTTTGTCGCACTCGTTCATAGCGGACAAAAGCGGCATCGGCCTCGATTGCCCCGGCAGCGAGTTCCAGTACGATTCGAAAGGTGCGGTGGCCCTGGTTGAGAAGTTGCTCACTGAAACATGCTACCGGCAGCAGAATTGCCAATCCAGTTGCGCTAATGTCGGAAGTGTATCCGTCGAATGTAACTACACGCGGTTCAGAATTTTGTCTCTTGGGATCAACCAAAGCAAGCCGAAGGCGCAATCGCGCTCGTCGGCGCGGAGCACAGAAGTGAGCGCCTGCTAAGGCATTGATGGTCGTTGCAAGAGAACGTATCAACTGGGTCACGTTGCTTCGTTCACTCCTCTTACGAACTGACCCTCGGTTCACCACGATACGGTTCAAGGTAGTTGGCCCTCGCGTGTCGGCGGGGGGTGGCGGCGGCACCTGTGCACCGCTCCCACCCCGGCCGGAAACCCACTGGTGTGGAAATCTATGGGCTGCTAGCAACTGCTGTCGAAGCAGTCAGAGAGCTTGTTCCAGTAGACTCGTTGTGAAAATGTCAGTCGGGGTCGCGTTCGGTATAAATTCGACTCGATTGAAAATTGTCCTGCAAGCTGTGGGCCACAACGGCAATATTCCAAAGCCCTCAAAGATTTCCGCAGTTTTCCTCACATTTTTCAGAAATCGCGGATGGAAGAATTCAGTTTTCGTCCTGCGCTCCAGATAAGGATTCTAGATTCCAGATTCTAGATTCCAGATTCTAGACGCAGTTACATGTATAGCTGATACTCGCAACACCTGCGCCAGGCATACTACTCCGACTGATTATGAGAATTAATATGTAAGCGAAAATAGAGAGGATGAGATAGGTGTTAATGGCGGCACAGGGAATACCAGATCTAAAGATTTCCGAACTCGAGTCGTAGTCAGAAACCAAGAGCCGGCTGTGGTGTCATTGCGGACTATGATAGTCTAGGCGCTTCCGAAGCTGGATTTCTACCGCTTAGCATTCCGGGTCTCGATCTATGTTGCACCAGGCCGTTTCGCGTTATCACGATCTGCTGACAGACGATAATCTAGCCCAAGCTTCGCGCGAGATGCTCGATGAAGGATTGGAGCGCTCGAAACTGTTTTTTGGGGGCCGCCGGCTTTCGCCCTATCTCCGTCCACACTTTGTAACGGAAGAAGATTTTGCCCGTATCAGTAGAGTCTGTGAAACAGTTTGGTCTGCGATCCAGAAAGTAAAAGACGCCGCGATTGAGGACCATACAATCCTCGACGACCTCGGCCTGACGCAGATCGAGCGCGAGCTGATCAGCATCGATCCGGGGTATCGTGCCGTTTCCCCAACTTCGCGTCTCGACTCTTTTCTTACTGATTCCGCTTACAGCTTTGTCGAATTAAACGGCGAGAGCCCGGCGGGCATCGCATATGCAGACGCGGCCTACGACATCTTTTCCGCCCTGCCCGTAATGAAGCGTTTTGCTGAGATGTACAACGTACGTCCGCGCTACGGCCGAGGCTTCATGTTGGAAGTGCTGCTCGATTCCTACGAAGAGTTTCTTGGTCGCCGGCGCGATCGTTCTCCGAAGATTGCAATCGTCGATTTGAAAGGCATGCCCACGCAAAAAGAGTTTGAATTGTTCAAGGACTTTTTCGAGCAGAAAGGCTACCCCGCAATAATCTGTTCGCCAGACGAACTGGAATTCAATAACAACTGCCTGCGCGCGGGTGATTTTGCGATTGATATTGTCTACAGACGTCTGCTTGTTAATGAGTATCTGCCCATCATGCAGGACCAGCCTGCGCTGCTGAACGCCTATCGCGCCGGAGCTATCTGCATGGTCAATAGCTTTCGTTCAAAGTTAATTCACAAGAAAGCTCTCTTCGCCGTGTTGACGGACCAGCGCCGGGCGAATCTTTTCACCGAAGAGGAGCGGACTGCCATTCGTGCCCATGTACCATGGACCCGGCTCGTTCATGCGGAAAACAGCGACTACCAGGGGAAAGAGATCGACCTGATAGACTTCGTCAACGCGAACCGCGAAAGACTCGTGCTCAAACCCAACGATAACTATGGTGGCCACGGAATCACAATCGGTTGGAGCGCTGATGAGATCGGCTGGACTGAAGCCTTGCGTAACGCGCTTGTGAATGGAGACTACCTGGTACAGGAGCGCGTCCCTACGGCCCGCGAAACATTTCCGGCGCTGAAAGACGATGGCACGATCGAATTTGCCGAACAACTGGTCGACCTCGATCCGCTGCTCTTTAATGGCAAGGTAAGATCTGCCTTCACGCGACTATCGTTTACAGAGTTGGCAAACGTAACTTCCGGCGGAGGCATGGTCCCCACCTACATAATCAGCGAAAAGAAGTAAGCCAAAAACGTGTACAATGCGTTGGTTTGAGGACTAACAGCCTAGGGAGGAGAATCTGCCGTGGTTGATGAGATTGAGACAAACCTCAAAGCACAAGAAGAGCGCCGGCTCTTCGATCGTTCACGCCTCATAATCGATGTTTTCTTCGACGGCAAGGACACGACCGGAGTAGCTAGCACGAAAGATATCAGCGTTGGCGGTCTTTACATGAATACGGAGACTGATCTGCCTGAGGGTTCGGTGCTGCTCGTTCGTATTCCTCTCGCTGAAGGGAAGCAGGTCGTCGTGAATGCCGAAGT
>JBGPNE010000248.1:0-5139 GCA_041487335.1 Pyrinomonadaceae bacterium | reverse complement strand
ATGAGCCTCATGAGTCGCCATGGGTAATGACGTTGCCGCTCGTGGTCCTGGCAACGCTTTCAACTCTCGGCGGACTAATTGGAATACCCTACGCGCTCGGCTCCTTCTTCAGTGATCATCCCGTGAACTATATCGAGCGAACGCTTGGACCGGTCGTCAGTGAGGTTCCGGCAAACCGTGCGCAGGCTGAACCAATATGGCTGTCACCTAAACCTCAGCCGCTAGACGCTGCGCCGCCGTTGCGTCTGCTCGAACAGTCAGCCGGTACTGAGGTTCACTCGTCGGATGAGATTCGCGAGGAGCGGCTGCTTGCTTTGCTTTCCGTCTTGATTGCGGCGTGTGGCATTGGAGCAGGCTGGTTGATTTTCCAGAAGCGTCCGTTGCTGCAGCTGCCGCGGATACTGGAGAACAAATACTACATTGACGAGATCTACGACGCAGCGATTATTAATCCGATCAGAGTGGGTTCTCGTGAAGGGCTGTGGAAACTCTTTGATATCGGTGTAATTGATGGTTTTCTCCATGCCCTCGGCGAGGTGGTGAAGGAGACCGGCGAGCTCGTTCGCTACGTGCAGGCGGGATTCGTACGCGGTTACGCGGCAATCATCCTGGTGGGCGCGCTGGCCGTCATTGGTTTCTTCGCTTATGTGGGCGTTCACGTTCTAAGACTGGTGCCTTAGTTTATGCAGCAACATCTGCTCACTGCGCTCATCCTACTGCCAGTCGTTGGCGCTCTGGTGACTGTGGCTTACAGGTATACGCCGAATAGTCGTGAGTCAAACTACAAATGGATCGCGCTCCTCTTCACGCTAGCGACTTTCGCGCTCTCGCTGCTGCTTATTCGCGGCGCGGGGGCGACTGATTTCCGCTTCGTGGAAGATGTTCTTTGGATTGGCTCTATTGGTGCTCATTACCACCTGGGCGTAGACGGGATAAGTCTCTGGCTGGTGCTGCTGACCACGCTGCTGATGCCGATTGCAATCCTCTCAAGCTGGACCGCGATTCAGAAGCGACAGCTCTCGTATTATGTATTCTTGCTGCTGCTGGCAGGGGCGATGATTGGCGTCTTCGTCTCACTCGACTTGTTGCTCTTTTATCTGTTCTTTGAAGCTTCGCTCGTGCCGATGTTCTTCCTGATCGGCATCTGGGGCGGCGAGAGACGAATTTACGCAGCGGTAAAATTCTTTATCTACACGGCAGTTGGGAGCCTGTTGATGCTCGTCGGCATCATCGCGCTCTATTTCATTTACGGTACCTTTGACTACGCAACGATCCTCGCAGCCATGAGTGCGGGCCCGAATGTGCTGTCGCCGCGAGCTGAGTTCTGGTTGTTCTTAGCCTTCGCCTTTGCCTTCTGTATCAAAGTTCCGCTCTTCCCGCTGCACACCTGGTTGCCGGACGCACATACCGAAGCACCAACGGCTGGTTCAGTGATTCTCGCCGGTGTCCTCTTGAAGATGGGAACCTATGGTCTCTTGCGCTTCAACCTTGGGCTCTTTCCCAACATGTCTCGCCAGTTTGCCTGGATCATGATCACACTCGCGATCATTGGGATCATTTACGGCGCCCTGGTGGCAATGGTGCAGCCGGATCTCAAGCGACTGGTGGCTTACTCGTCAGTCAGTCACATGGGATTTGTCGTGCTGGGACTCTTCTCCTTCACAGAACTGGGCATGCAGGGATCGCTTTATCAGATGCTCAGCCACGGTGTTTCCACGGGAGCGTTGTTCCTCTTCGTTGGCTTCATCTACGAACGCAAACATACGCGGATGATCAGCGACTTTGGCGGACTCGCGACACCGATGCCGTGGTTTTCAACCTTCTTCGTGATCGCTTCGCTGGCATCGATTGGTCTGCCTTTCCTTAATGGATTTGTCGGCGAGTTTCTAATAATGATTGGCAGTTGGACGTCTAATGCGATCACAAATCCCTGGATTGCCACCATGCTCGCGGGAACGGGCGTGATCTGGGCTGCGGTTTACATGCTCTGGATGTTGCAGCGTGTCGTATTTGGAAAGATCACTGACTCCGAGAATGCTAACTTGCGGGATCTCAACAGACGCGAGATTGGATTATTGGTCCCCTTGCTATTGTTGATGCTTTTCATGGGTGTGTACCCGCGAGCATTTCTGGATCGCTCGAGAGGCAGTATCGAAGCGGTTCGTGCTCGGGTGGCTGCGCCGCCGACCGGCGGCTCGTTTGCTTCAGCCATACCGGCAAACGGCAAGCGCATTCCTGAGTTGCGGGGCCATTGATTGAGTCCTTAGTGCTCTCCCTGGCGGTAGGGGTGAATTAGGGGAAAACTATTACCACCGAAACCGGGAGCACACTCCAGACGACTCGAATCTGAACGATGAACTCCTTAGCCTTACAATTCACACGGCCCGACGTTAACTTCTCTCTTATCATGCCGGAGTTGATCGTTTGCACAGTTGGCGTAGTCGTGATGCTTGTCGACGCCTTTGCCCGCCCCGCTCAGCGATGGATTACCGGAAGCATTTCGCTCGGCGGATTAGCCGCTGCGGCTATCAGTTCAATCTGGCTATGGGTGTCGTGGAGGGGCGTGGTTGAGGCATTCAACGGCATGATTGTTCTTGATAAGCTGCGGCTTGGCTTCACAATAGTCTTTCTAGTGGTTTCGGCGCTTACTGTTTTGGTCTCAATGGCTTGGGTGGAAAGTGAACGCCTTCCGGCTGGAGAGTTTCATTCCCTGTTGATGTTTGCAACTTCGGGAATGATGCTGATGGCTTCCGGCGGCGATCTGGTGATCATTTTCCTGGGTCTTGAAATTCTGTCGATTGCCACTTACGTGATGGCCGGTTTTCGTCGCACAGACGTGCGTTCAAATGAGTCTTCACTTAAGTATTTCATCCTTGGCTCATTCTCTTCCGCGTTCCTCCTTTACGGAATAGCACTCACCTATGGCGCGACTGCAACACCGGCCGGATTGCCTGGAACTACAAACGTCGCTGAAATCGCCAGAAGATTGGCGGATGCGCAGTATCCACTCCTTCTTTTTGCCGGCGCGGCGATGATGTTGGTCGGCTTTGGTTTTAAGATTGCCAGCGCGCCATTCCACGTCTGGACTCCGGACGTTTACGAGGGCGCGCCCACTCCAGTTACGGCGTTCATGGCTGCCGGACCCAAAGCCGCTGGCTTTGCTTCGTTTCTTCGAGTCTTTGTCTTTGGATTCCCATTCGTTCTTGTTACCGCGAACACGACTGCCGGCGCGCAAGTGCATACTGCCTGGCTCAGCACGATGGTCGTTCTGGCGATCATCACCATGACCGTCGGCAACGTGGTGGCGATTGCGCAGAATAACGTCAAGCGAATGCTGGCCTACTCGTCCATCGCTCATGCTGGTTATGCGCTTCTCGGCTTCGTTGCCGCGGGGGCTGCCGCAGATGTTGATCAGCGCACCTCCGCTATCATCGCGGTCACGTTCTACCTTCTGACCTACGCGTTGATGAACATTGGCGCTTTCGCGGTTGTGCAGCTTATCGCGCGGGTAGGTGATCGCCGCACCGAAGTTGAAGACTACAACGGCATCGGCTTTCAATCGCCAGTGTTGGCTTTTTCGTTGTCGCTCTTTTTGCTCAGTCTGTTGGGAATGCCACTTACTGCTGGATTCATTGGCAAGATAATGGTGTTTCGTGCGGTACTCGATCAGGGCTACTACGTTCTGGTGGTAATCGCTGTACTGAACACAGCCGTCTCCGCCTACTACTATCTGCGCTTGATCATCGTGATGTTTTTCCGCGAACGCACGACAGCATGGATGGCTCCGCGCATTCCAGCCAGCGTCGGTCTGGCACTTGCAATCACGGTTGTTGGCGTGCTCTATCTTGGGCTCTTCCCGAACCGCGTCATCAATGCTCTACAAGCGAGGCCGGTCGTTTCGGTTTCCACGCGTTAAGCTCCAGATGTCCGACAAGCTTTATCGTTTGTCGGGCCTGACGGAATAAGAGGATAAGCTGAGACCAGCAACAAACGGAAGTCTGTCGGACCGTAACTCCGCCTCGTGACTGCTAAAGATTACGCCGAACTAGTAAAGGCTCAGCTAAGAGAATCATGGCTGCCTCACATCTATCGCGAGCACATACTTAAAACGCGTACACGCTCTTATCACTTCGCAGAACTCAAGAAAAATACGCGCGTGGAAATTCAGCACACTCTGCTCGGAGTGGAATTGAAAGTTGGAAATCGCCGGCTACTGTGTCCGGATCTGGCGACGGCGCGCTATCTTTCAGTATTTGCTCGCGCGGGCTGCCCCGAAGTGGCAGTGCCTTACGACATTACCAAAATCTCCCAACTGGCGGACGAACTGGAGTCATCCTGGTACAGGATGTTGCTTTTGGCTGACCACCATGCCTCCAACCGCAGCCAGACATTTAAAACTCGAATTCGTGGCCTGGTAATTGCTACACTACAAGCCGAGATTTCGGAGGCTGGCGCGGGAGCCGCAGTCCCGGAGTTCAAACGAAGCACTAAACAACGGACCCGGGGTTGGGACTCTGGGCGCTAAAATTGGTTCTACAAATTGATTAGACGTTTACATTGTAGATGACCCAAGAAATTCGAGATATCTCAGTTGAAGACGATGCTCGGCCCGACGCTGCTGACCCACTCCCTTTTCCATTCAACCAACGGGCGTTCTGTCGCTACGAGCCCATCGAGAAACGAATTGAAGAAGCGCGTGTGCTGGTTGTCGACAATCTCCTGCGTGATCAGGGCGACCTCTCAGATGTGGCGCGAAGCCAATGGGGTGAGACAGCGGCGGCGCAACTCAAGCGCGAGCGGCAGATTGCCAAAATGGCAATTGAGAACATAATCAATAATGTCCAGCGTCTGGTAAAGAGCCCCACCACTCACGTCACTCATCTGTCAAATTTGGCCGCAGCGGTGGAGCAATTTGGACCGGACGCAATTGTGCTCAGCGGTACGCTTCGTGACTTTGACTTCTACAAACCAGAAACACTCGAAACATTTGGCCATTTCATTCGTTCGACAACTGTTCCCGTTCTGGCGATCTGCGGCGGCCATCAACTAGTAGGACTGAGCTTTGGCGCCCACGTGGTCACGCTCGACAAACTCGAGCAATACGAGCAGCGTGAGAATCGTCCTCAAGAATATCAATAT
>JBGPNE010000247.1:0-5162 GCA_041487335.1 Pyrinomonadaceae bacterium | reverse complement strand
CACCACAACCAGGCGCTCGATCTCTTTCTTCTCCTTCTCGATCGTCCGGTACTTATCGGGCTCAAACAGACCGATGATGGCGCCCTGCACAGTGGTTGACGCGACGGTTTCCGGATCCTCTTCTGATCGCGGCACTACCGCAAACGACTTGACATTCTTGCTTCGCAAGGAACGCGCGGCAGTCCCGGCCATTTGAGAAACCTGGGCAATCGTATACTCCGCACGTTCGCCTACACCTACCAGAAGCAACCGTTGCGCCTTAAGTCCTTCAGCTCCGAGCAAGTGCAAGTACACCGTCTCTCCTTCTTTCCCCATCAACTCTTCAGAGTCGATCACAGATTTGATCGCACCGCGAGTCAGGGCGTCGAGTTCCTTGAGAAAGCCTTCTTCTGCTTTCTCGTCTTTGAAAACGGCAATCGCCAAGGCCCGTACCTCGATGTCTTTGCAAAGCCCAGGTGTTCCTTCAACTTGCATGAGTATCTGATCTCCTCAGTCTTAAATGTCCTTTGGTTTCACCTATTGCGCTCCTTAAGCTGCGCCCGCGTTTCTCTTTCGACTGTCCGACGCATTTCAGTCTCCCGCTTGTCATACAGCTTCTTGCCCCGTGCAACTCCAATTTCAATCTTGATCCTGCCATTCTTTAGATAGACGCGGGTTGGCACCAAGGTCATTCCTTGCTTGACTGACGTCTCATCTAGCCTATCTATTTCGCGCCTGTGGAGCAGCAACTTGCGTGTTCTGACCGGATCGTGATTCTCCCGATTGCCATGAGAATAAGGCGAAATGTGCGCATTAAACAACCAGGCTTCACCTTCGCGCACCGCGACGTATGAATCTTTCAACTGGACTCGGCCTCCCATCACACTCTTCACTTCGGTTCCGGTTAAGGCAACACCAGCCTCATACTTGTCCGAGATGTGATACTCGTGGAAGGCAGCGCGATTCGCAGCAAACACCTTTTCTTGTTTTGCATTGGCCATTCAAATTGTCAGTGAGATCCTCAGCTTTCGAATTCACCGCGCAGCGGCCTCATCATTAGTTCAGAGGCGGCCTCCTGGGCACTCTTACCCTCATAGAGCACGGCATGAACCTCGTCGGTTATTGGCATTTCCACACCCAGTCGATTTGCGAGTCGCTTAACGGCTTGAGTAGTCTTCACTCCCTCGGCAACCTCGTCCATTCCAGCCGTAATATCATCCAGGCTTCTACCTTTACCTAACTCCTGTCCGACAAACCGATTGCGCGACAGAGCGCCGGTGCAAGTCAGAACGAGATCGCCTAAGCCGGCAAGGCCCATTAGCGTCTCGAGCTTTGCGCCCTCGTGCAGCGCAAGGCGTGTCATCTCAGCGAGACCACGCGTGATCAGGGCAGCCACACTGTTTGACCCGTAACCCAGACCGGCCACCAACCCCGCCGCAATCGCCATCACGTTTTTTACCGAGCCGCCGAGTTCAGTCCCCACCACATCATCGTTCGTATAAACGCGGAGAGTCTGAAAACTCAACTCCGATTGAACCATCCGAGCATCTTCGGCGTTTGCACTTGCCGCAACTATGGCGGTCGGATGCTTCTCAACGACCTCCTTCGCGAAAGAAGGTCCAGACAAACAAACAAACCTTGGCGCGAATTCTTTGCCGACGACTTCCTGCACCACTTGCGAGATGCGCAGGCCAGTCTCAATCTCGATTCCCTTCGTCGCGCTAACAAAGATCATGTCTGCACGCAACGAAGTTGTCATACTTCTCAAGATGGCTCTCGTCGCATGAGAGGGAGTTGCAAGTAGTACCAACTCAGCTCCCTCTACGGCGTGCGCAATTTCTTGAGTTGCCCGAACAGCTTCCGGAATTCGGAAATCTGTCAGGTAAACCGCGTTAAGGTGGTCGCGATTAACCGACTGAACTACTTCTGCGTTCCTTGACCACAAGCGCACGTCATGGCCCGCGCGCGCCAGGATTATGCCAAGCGCCGTTCCCCAGCTTCCTGCGCCGATGACTGCAATGCGTTTCATAGGTGGACGAGAGACGATTGCCATCGACACCGGCGGGCTTGCCTACCGTCCGTCAGGTCTATGGTCTACAGGTCTATTGTCAAGAGTCGGCACGCTTTCACCTGAGCCTATTTTCTGTTCCCTGAATCAGTCTGCCTATGTTTGCGCGATGTGCAAAGATGATCAGTAGAGCACCAGTTACAGCGACAGACATTACGGGAGCAAATCCTGGAACAGGTTGCATGAACACATTCTGCAGCCACACAAAGAAAGGCATGGCCGCAGCTGAAATTATCGACCCGACTGATACATACCTCGTCGCCGCCACAACCAACAGGAATACCACCGCGGCCAAGGCGAGGGGAATCGGTGCAAGACTAAGAAAGACTCCAACGCCAGTCGCAACTCCCTTGCCACCGCGAAACCCAAGCCAGACTGGAAAGATGTGACCAATAATTACCGCGAGTGCGGCCGCGGCCACCAACCAGCCGGCGGGCTGATCGAAACCTGCAAACCGTCTGGTCAACCAAACTGCGCCCGCACCTTTCAGCGCATCAAGCAGCAGCGTGAGCGCGCCCGCGGCTTTCCCCGCGCGTCGCAAAACGTTCGTCGCGCCTGTTCCACCTGATCCAGTCTCCCGTACATCGGCTCCTTGTTTTGCTCTAACGATCAAATAGCCAAACGGTATCGACCCAAGCATGTATGCAATGACGATGACAAGGACAGGTCGCAAGCTAACACTCTCCACCGAAGCGATAACTTCAGGCTTGAAAGGCGAGACTATCACAACCGGCCTGAGGAGCAACAAGCGACAGTCGAATCGCCTGTTCGATCACAAATCTGGTTTCATTGAGTACTTATAAAATGAGTCTAGAACTGGAAGAAACGTGATAATCAATCTCGCGGCTAAGCCAAAACGCCTCAATCAACGCTGGTCTCAGCAAATTGGCGCGGACTGCTAGGGGCGAACGGCCCTTGTTTTCACCCAAGCTGCGTTCTAAACTGCCTTTATGAGCACGAGCATATTAGACACCGCAAAAAGCCTACCTCTGTCTGAGCGAATCGAACTGGTAGAAGCGCTTTGGGAAAGCGTCATCCAGGATGGTTACGAACCTGAGCTTACGACCGCGCAGGCCGAGGAATTAGATCGCCGACTGGCAGCGCATGAGAAGAATCCTGACGACGTTGTCGCGTGGGAGACGGTCAAGGCTGATCTTGAATCCAAGTATGGGAAGAGCTGATGCCCCTTCCTTTAGTTTTTCGTCGCATTGCCCAGCTCGAACTCGATGAATCAGTTGTTCTCGCTGTCTTCCACGCTCGACGAGCGCCTCAAAATCTTGAACGTCGTTTCTTGACTCAAGACTAAATCAACCGTCTTCGCAAAAGATCCAGGGCGGCTTGGGAGGCTCGCCAGCGGATCAGATGGCGGTCACCTGGCAGCATCAACCTGCGGTGTTCCGTATGGGCATCATCAGCTAGCGCAATGTAGACCAACCCGACGGGCTTCTCTTCACTGCCTCCTTCGGGACCAGCAATTCCCGTTACCGCCAGGCCGAAGTCTGTCCGTGCGCGTTCACGGACCCCTTCTGCCATTGTTTCAGCAACAGGCGCGCTCACGGCTCCATGCTCGAGCAGGAGCACTGGTTCGACTCCCAGCCCTCTGGTTTTGGCTTCGTTTGAATACGCGACGACGCCTTCTATGAAATACCGGGAAGCACCTGAAGTCTCCGTGAGCCTCTGCGCAAGCAAACCGCCCGTGCAGCTTTCGGCGACCGCGAGCGTGTAACCACCAACTGACAGCTTTAGACCAACAACCGCCTCCATCGACTCACCACGGAAAGAGAAAATTGTGTTGCCCAGACACTCTTCGAACTGCCCCGACAAACGGTCAAGCAACCGCTCAGCATCGGGCTCCGTCCGGGCCCGCACAGTGAGCTGAATCTCGACCTCGCTTTGATTGAAGAGAATTGTCGTCTGAGGATTTTCGTACTGAGTGTAGATGGGAGCGATTAATTCATCAACTGCCGACTCTCCCATCCCTGCTACGCGCAGGACGCGTCGCACCACTCGCAAGTTACCAGCCTTTGCGGACAATTTGGGTAGCACCAACTTTTCAAACATTGGTCGCATCTCGCGTGGCGGTCCTGGCAGGAGTGTAACCGCCGTCGCTTCGTGCTCGATAAAGAGGCCCGGAGCCGTTCCGTTTGGATTGTCGAGCACTTCCGCCCCGTCAATCACCATCGCCTGTCGCGAATTGCGCTCAGGCATCGAACGTCCAAAGCTCAGGAAGCGACTTCGTATCTCTTCCAGTACTTGTTCATCAAGCAAGAGCCTTCGGCCCAGTGCTCGCGCCGCTACTTTGCGAGTTATGTCATCCTCTGTTGGTCCAAGACCGCCAGTTGTGATTACTACTCTGGAGCGCCTGATTGCATCCTTGATTGCTTCTTCCAGCCTCGCGTCGTCATCTCCGACGATGGTCTTCAGTTTCACCTCAATGCCGATGCTATTTAGCTTTTCGGTGAGCCAGAGACTGTTTGTATCCGCGCGGTCCGGTGCCAGTAACTCCGAACCGATCGCGATAATCTCTGCTGTCAGGTTTGGTTCTAGCAAGATGTGAGAGTCCTGAACCGGTGCGATCAGGCAGTCTTCGGCTCGTCTTGATAGACGTCGTGCAGCACCTCGCAGATTGGAGGTGGTGCGGTGATCGCGCTGAGCGACCTCGCGAAAGGGTCTGACACTGCTTCTCGGACGCTTGCCGAAGATTCAGCAGCAAACGAATCAGAAGGGTTCCGCTTCGTTCGGCTAAAATCGCCGCTGAGGCGCTCGCGGCTTTCGGCAAGTAGTTGCGCTGCGTGTCTCTGGCGGCCGCGTTCGAGGCTTCTTACTGCGGCGAGTACCTGTGGGGCAACCGCCGGCTGGCGTTCAATTCTCCTGAGCGTCTCAACATAGCGGCGCAACTGTGGTGAAGGTTCGTTCCGGAGGTATTCCGCTGAGGACTCATCTTCGACGACTTGCAGGAGATGTTCTGCTGTCGCTTCATAGTCAGCTACCCTGTGATACAGAGCCCCGAGCGCAAAATCGCTCAGCGGCGGCGGATCCGGCATCGAGTTCAACACACGCTCGCCGGTCTCTATCACTTCCGCACTCTCGAAACCGTACCAATGCCGTTCTTTCT
>JBGPNE010000246.1:0-5181 GCA_041487335.1 Pyrinomonadaceae bacterium | reverse complement strand
TTGTTACGAGATGCCACACCAACGAATGGACCAGTGGAGTCGGCTGACGAGTCTTCTCCACCAGGCGCCGTTTGCGTGGATCCGGTATTCAGCACGCTCGTAATCGTCGGAACCGCAAACACTTGTAGCTCAACAATTTGAGTGTCTTGCGGAGTTGGCGGAAGATTACCGGCGTAAAGCATTACTGAGCGCTGAAAATCAATCAAATCCTGCGAACGTGTGCGAATCAATCGCCATTCACCAGAAGTTGAGAGTGGATCGCGAGCAGCACTCGCGCGCAGGATCTGACGTTTCTTCGATCCTTCCGGAATCCCTTCCAGCAGTTGATCGATTGAAGTGGGCAGTGCTTGATTCCAACGAAGTCCCTGCGCATTGCGATATTTATAGTAATCGCGAATCGCCTCAGCCGCTTGTTCGCCACGAAAGATCGCTTCCTTCTCTCGCTCGCGTTGTACTTGTTGGCGAACACTCGGCGCCGCTGCCATGGCGAAGAGAGCCAGCAGCGTCATCACTGCGAGCAGGGCGACGAGCGTGTAACCAGCCTCGCCGGCACGAAATGAACCTCGCTCATGTCGAAAAGTCGCTGACGCGTCAGTTAAACGCAACCCATATATCTTGTGGTGTGGTCCTATGCTAGGGTTCATCGTCGTCACTCTGGACTTTGGGCGTCGGGCGCTGCAGGGGGTTGGAACCTTTGTCACCTTCAGTACTAAATGGGAGAGTGTGCTTGATCTTCAAATTTGTATCGACGAGCACCAACTCTTTATCGGAGATGCTGGTGACGCGGAACCTTCCGCCAAGAACATCGCCACGCTGCACGTTGACAATTTCTTTGCTGCCTTTGTCTTGCAGAATCGCGGTATCGAGGTGTCGAGGCGTGCCGATGATCCCCACGTAGGTATAATTTGGCGTGGGTGGCGGAGTCACGTTGAGCACAGCCGGATTTGAATAGAGCTTGCCGTCAGGAGACCGCAAAGTGACCTGTCGTCCGCCCGGGTTTGCAATCATCGCCGCCGGTACCGACGCAGAGAGTTGCTGCGGGCCCACATAGCGCGTCGATAGCTCGCGCCCATCCATCATCACGCGCATTTCGGGGGTGAATTTGTCGCCCGTGACTTCCAACGAAAAATCGCTGGTCCGGGCGTAGACATTGGAAGGCGAAACCGCAGCTAACAAAACAGGCGGCGTCGGCGTTGGAGTGGGTGTGGGTGTCACAGACAGTGCCGCTGCGGGCGGCGGAGGTTCGTAATAAGCGAAAATGTTACGTTTGGCTTCCGGGACAGAGAATGCGATCGTCTGGGGGTTAACAACGGGCCTTAACTGATTCAGCAGATCACCCTTTACCTGCAACACGGTTTGAGGCTGCCCCTTATTTACAGGGTGGGAAATTGGCGGAACCGCGACCACTTTTTTCGACGTTGGGTTAGAGCCGCCGCCAAAGCCGAAGAAAGTCCACCAGAGAAATACGATGGCAACGACTCCTAGCACGAGGGCCCAGATAAGTTTCTTTTGCTCGCTTGGATTTCTAATGTCAATCTTCTGCATAGGGCTCAGTGCTCTACCGCCTCCATTGCGACGTCGTCTTCACCCGTGCCACGCCGAAAGTAAGTCGCCATATCCAAATGCAAGCTGACGAGAGATCCGCGTGATCCAGCGGCCGAACTCCCGTCGGCTGAGGCCGCGACGTTTGTTTCAGTCGCGCGTTCCAGTTCGACAGCGTTGATAATGATGAACTGTTTGCTCGCCTCGACATCGCGAACAAACCGGCGAAGATTCTGATACTGGCCTTCGACCGTCAGGCTGATCGCGATGCCGGGATAAACGCTCTGCCATTTCGTACTTGCTGATTTCCCCACGCTCACGCTTGTCTTTGATCCGGCTGGATCCAGTGTCGTGTAGGTAGGCCCCGAAGTGTTTCGCAATCCATTCTTGCGCATTAGTTCATTGAGGACGTGGTACAAGTCCATGCGACCTTGATTACGGCCGATGAGTCGTTTGCTCTCGAAGTTATCCAGGCTTTGTCTGATGTTCTCGACAGCCGCCTCGGTACTCTGGTCCTGACGAACCACATCCTCTTCGTTACGGAGCTGATTTTGTAATCGCGACCGCTCTAATTGAAGTGAGGCGAGCCGGGAACGTGCAGGCATCAAGAAATAAAAGTAACTGATGATCACAGCGATCAAAATCAGAGCGCTGCCGGCCAATCCGATCATCTCAGCAATGCCAAACATCCGCCGGTGGCGCGAGGCGCGTAAGCGATTAAGCCGCACGCGAATCGGATCGCGGATAAGTGGACGGGGAGGGGTTGCCGGCTGCTCGCTCATCTCACACCTCCCTGCGAGGTGCTCGCGGAAGGTTCAGCCGAAACGAGATTGGCGGCTTGAGAGTCAGACAAAGCTGCACCGGCACGCGGTCGGTAGAGAACGTAAAGCTCATATTCGGTGCCGGTTTCCCCTCTTCCTTTTTGCAGATTCTGCGAACGTAACTCAGCCCGAAAGACTCCAGCGCGATCCATATCGGCAATCATGTCAGTTACGGTTGTGGGCGTTTTGGCAACTACTGTCAAATCCAGCTCGGCCAGCGTTTGTTCGCCTCGCGCAGCCGCGTCGCGAACACTAATGCGCGTGACCCTGACGGATCCGGGCAGTGCTGGTTCTAAATCTGCAAACAAACGGGACCAGGAAAACTGTTTGCGGTCAACCAATTCATGAGCTGCATTTAGAGTTTGCAGTTGCTCGGCGGTTAGAGAGTTCTTAACGATTTGAGCCTGCTTTTGCAGGACATTGTTCTCTTGATTCAGGCCATTGATGTCGCTCTGAACCGAATAAGCCGCCCCGTTAGACCGACCTGTCGCCTGAGCTATAAAGATAAGAGCGACGAGGGAGAGAAAGACTACTACACTCGTAACTGTCCACGGCAGGGCGCGATTATTGAATGGCTTGCCGGCTAGATTGAGTTTGGTAATCACAGGCTAAATTATTTCTTCTTCGGGCCGGGTCAACCTTAACCCGGGCCGCATCCCTATGAGAAGCATACACGTCTCGAACAAATGGGCGCAACCGCACATCAGAGTGACGGCCAACTGTCGCATGGATTACACGCGGCTGAGGAACGGGCGTTGCACAAAAAGTGGGTAAACGAGCAGGTTCGAGCAACACCGCTGCTTATGCGCGTCTGGGAGGCAGCGGCCCTTCCGTTGCGGCCAGTGAGGGCCGGTAAGCGCAGATGCGATTTCGACCATTTCGCTTAGCACGATAGAGGGCTGAATCCGCAAGCTCTACTAGCTGAATTGGATCTGTCGCATCGTCTGGAAATGCCGCGATACCGATACTGATCGTTATGCGGTGGGTTGTAGTCTCTTCAGGAGAATCGAGACGACCGGCTGGAAATTCGTGTTGCTCAACCGCTGAACGTACGCGTTCGGCGGCAACCAGGCCTTGAGCATAATCTGCGTCAAGCAAAAATGCGGCAAACTCCTCCCCGCCAACGCGAGCGGCAACATCACCCGCTCGCAAGGCCTTCTTGATGACGCCTCCTATCCGTTCAAGTGTGTTACTGCCAACAAGGTGACCGTAGGAGTCGTTGACCTGTCTGAAATGGTCCAGGTTCATCATTAGCACACAAAACGGTCGCGACTCTGTCTCGGCGCGTGCGGCCTCTCGGCGCAATTCAGAAAAGAACGATTTGCTCGTGAGCAGTCCGGTGAGTTCGTCGTGAGCGAGCAAGCGATGGATCTGTTGTTGGAACTCGCGATCAATTTCATCAAGCATGTCGAAGCGAAACAGATGGTCGCCGATTACGATCTTGTCACCCTCTTTCAGAGGTGTTTCGCTGATCAACTGCCCGTTGACCATTGTGCCGTTTGTGGACGCGAGGTCAGTAATCTTGCAGCGCAGGACGCCGGTATCCGGATCCCGTTCAGTAGTGAGCCGGGCATGAAGGCGCGAGGCCCGGGAATCGTTAACGCGAACATCTGCTTCGAGCGCGCGGCCCAGCGTGACCTCATAGCGCTCAAGAGGAATCGGCACCGCCAGCAGCTCGCCACGGAGAGAAACCAAAGCGGGACGACGTTCTCCTTGAACGGATGGTATTTGCGTCGGACCGGGACGAGGTTGCGCATTGCCGGATTCGTCTTTGTCAACGTTTTCGCTTGTCATTAATCTGTGCGTGGAGAAAATCGGACACTTAGGATCCCGGGCTGACGGGTTCGAATCCAGCGCGATAATGTCGCGCGTATCTTATCGCGCGAGTAATGCCGTGGCAACGGCATCAGACTATCTGGCGGCGAAGGCTGCTTGTCGCTGTTACAGCTTACTCCTATAATTGTTTTTGACGCATGACGCGCGGACACCCTTATCAAGGCTGTCTCAGTCAGCGGCATTAGAAAAAGGAGACTTGAGTTTGAACGAGCAATCAACAGTCACGTGTTCCGAGCCTGCCAGTCTTTCGGTAGAGCGCGTGGCAGTGGCCACATTACCCACCGAATGGGGTGAGTTCAAGATCGCCGGTTACCGTTCGCTCATTAGCAAAGAGGAATTTGTGGCTCTCTTCAAAGGCGAATTGCGCCGCGAGACGCCGACGCTTGCGCGCATACACTCGCAGTGCCTGACGGGTGATGTATTCGGCTCGACAAAGTGTGACTGTGGCGCACAGCTCCATCAAACTATGCAGATGATCCAGCAGGAAGGCCGCGGAGCGATTGTGTATCAACAACAAGAAGGGCGTGGCATCGGCATCCTCAACAAGATTCGCGCCTATGCGCTTCAGGACGAGGGAGCGGATACTGTCGAAGCAAACGAGCAGCTCGGTCTTGCGGTGGACCTGCGTGAGTACAAGCAGTGTGCCGAAATTCTGTTTGATCTTGGTCTTTGTCACGTGCGAGTGATCTCAAATAATCCGCTCAAGCTGCGTGCACTTGAAGAGGCGGGTTTGAAGATCATCGAACGTGTCTCCATTCAAGTGGAGTCGACGGAAACCGCCGCCAACTACTTGCGAACCAAAAAAGAGAAGCTGGGCCACTTGCTGGACTTTACCGTAAGTTAATGGGCGGCGGTAGATTTTGCGAGAGGTGATGAAATAACGGGCCGCAAGCGAGGTGCTTGCGGTCTTTTAATATCGTTCGAAAGGGTCGGGTTGGTTGGAAAGGTGCGGTTGGCGCTATGGCTTCTTTTGTTGTTCAAG
>JBGPNE010000245.1:0-5202 GCA_041487335.1 Pyrinomonadaceae bacterium | reverse complement strand
CCACGCGCTCGAAGGCGATCGCGTGAAATGCCTCGCGGCAGGTATGGACGACTACGTCTCTAAGCCAGTCAAGCCCGAAGAACTGGGGGCAGTGCTGGAAAGGTTATTAGCACCCCAGCGGGTATGGCACCCCAGCCGAGATCCTGCACCCCACGCGGGCTGCCCGCGTGGGGACCCCGCTGCTCGGCCGGGGACCCCGCGCTGCCCCGCTGGGGACCCCGCCTTGGCAGAAGCCGGCAAGATCACGAACACTAGCCTTGCGACATTTCAAGAGCCTTCGCCCCCAGTGGACCTGGAGCGACTCTATCAGGTAATGGGAGCTGAACCGCAGGAGCTAAGGGAAATATTGGATCTTTATCTGAGCCAGATGCCTCAGAGTCTGGAAAAGCTAAGCGCTGCCATCGAGTCGGGAAATGCGCAGGAAGTAGACTTGATTGCGCACAACTGCGCCGGCGCCAGTGCCAACTGCGGCATGACCGCGGTGATTGCGCCGCTGCGCGAGTTAGAGCGCATGGGGCGCGAAAATCAACTAGCAGGCGCCGCGGTTCTGAGCGCTCAGGTCAGCAGAGAGTTTGAGCGGGTCCAGCTCTTCCTCGCAGAGAACCTGGAGCAAGTGGCGGTTTGAATGAATAGGAGTCGCAACAATGTCATTAACAATCGGTCAAGCTTCACAGCGTATCTTAGTGGCTGACGACGATCCGGTCATCAGACATCTGGTAACCTCCATAGTTAAGAAGGAAGGATACGCGGTGGTAGTGGCAAACGATGGCCGTGGGGCGTAGCAATAGTAAGGGAACCAATGAGCGTCTTCACAAAGTAATGACCGAGCCTGATCACATGCTCAAGTATAGAGCCAAGCTGAGGAGGGATAATGCCTAGCAGCACCGGGATCGATACTAACGCAGACCAGGAATCAGTTTTGTTAAAGCGCACAAGTGCTCCTGACACGCTCAGTGGTGCTGTGGACATGGCAGTGCTCACCAGCTTTGAAGAGGCGCAAGGAGAGGGAGAGCCAGACTTGGTCGTTGAACTGATCGATCTCTATCTCGAAGATGCACCGCACCGGGTGGCCGCCATTCGGGAGGCCCTAGCAAAAACAGATGGGCAGTCATTAGAGCGAGCAGCACATGGCCTTAAGGGAAGCAGCGCCAGTCTCGGTGCCGGTCAGGTGGCGGTACTTTGTGAAGAACTTGAGCTAATAGCCCACGATTTCTCGTTTCAAGCAGTCGCGGTCGTCGTGACCCGATTGGAGCGTGAGTTTGAGCGTGTGCGACAGACCTTCCTGGCCGAGCGACAAAGGAGACTTGGGTGAAAATTACGATCCACGAAGTCACACGAAACTGCACGAAATAGAGGCTTTAGTTCGAGTCATTTCGTGTTATTTGGTGGATCGCTTTACTGCTCTCCAATCGACGCTCCTTCATAAATTCGCGTGCGGGTGCTGCCTCCATTCTTCTTCTCGTGAAAGAAATATAATACCCTGCGCTGTTCCCAATTGCCTGGGAGCGGCGGTATACTTTTTGCCGGTTCAACTTTAAGTTTTCATGTAGAGTTTGCCATTCCTATTGCTCAATCAAGGGAATGTCGCATCTCTGCCCCGGGCTCTAGCGGGCAACCCTGGTTTCATGAGACCCGCATCCCTGTTCCGTTAACAGGGATGGATCGTAAAATTTGGAGGCGAATGATGGGTGATGACGAAAGAAACACTGACGAAGAGGAACTGAAAGAACAAAAGTCAGGCTTTTCTCGCAGAGACTTTTTGAAAGTCTCAGGTATCTCTTTGTCCGTGCCGCTCGTGATCGGCCCGCGAACAATCAGAATCGCGGGAGCCGACGTCAAAGTATACGGCCCGGGCAAGGTACCGATCATACTCAATATCAATTCAAAAAAACACACGGCTGAAGTCGAGCCGCGCGTAACCTTGCTCGAGACGCTCCGTAATGAGTTAGACCTTACCGGGGCCAAGCGCGTCTGTGACCGTGCCTCGTGCGGCGCTTGCACCGTAATCATCGACGGCAAGGCCGTTTACTCTTGCACGGTCCTGGCAATCGAAGCTCAGGGTAAGGCAATCACCACAGTCGAGGGGCTGATGGACGGCGACAAACTGCACCCCCTCCAGCAGGCCTTCGTAGATAACGACGCCCAACAGTGCGGCTTTTGCACACCGGGTTTTGTCGTTGCCTGCAAGGCTTTCCTGGACAAACAGCCTCATCCCACGCCTGAACAATTGAACACGGGTTTAGCCGGGAACCTCTGTCGCTGCGGCACCTACATGGGCGTTCGCGCCGCGGTGATGCAAGTAGCGAGAGGAGGGCAAAGCAATGGCTGAATACAAATGGCCGGAACCAGAAAAGCGCACTCTGATCGGCAAACGCATTTCGCGCGTTGATGGCCCATTGAAAGTTTCGGGCAAGGCGAAGTATTCGTACGACATCAACCGGCCGGGCATGCTCTACGGCAAGATGCTTCGTTGTCCGCACGCCCACGCTCGTGTCGTCAGCATCGATACCAGCGCCGCGGAAAAAATGCCGGGCGTGAAGGTTGTCCATATTATTCAAGATGCCGGTAAAGAGATTCAGTGGGCGGGCGATGATGTTGTGGGCGTCGCGGCTGTTGACGAGCCTACGGCTGAAGATGCTATCCGCGCAATCAAGGTCCAATATGAAGTTCTGCCGCATCTCGTGATTGACACTGATCCGAAGGCCGCGGGTGATATGGCTAAACCGGCGGCCGCGACGACGATTGGTGATCCTGACAAAGCCTTTGCTGAGGCCGAAGCTGTCAGCGAAGGCTTCTATGGCCTAGCGGTGATAACTCATTGTTGCCTGGAACCACATGGCATGATCACGGAGTGGGAAGATGAAAAGAATCTGCTGGTTCATCCATCCACGCAGAACGTTTCGGGCACAGCAAGCCAGATGGCTACGCCGCTTGAAATCCCCGCTGGCAACATCCATGTCCACCAAGATCACATCGGCGGAGGATTCGGCAGCAAGTTTGGGCCTGATTCGTGGGGCATCGAGTGTGCAAGGATTTCAAAGAAAGCCGGCGGCAAGCCCGTGAAGCTTTTTCTTGAACGCAACGCTGAATTGATGGTTGCGGGAGCCCGGCCCTCGGCTTATGCCCGCGTTAAAATCGGAGCGAAGAAGGATGGAACGATTGTCGCCTGGCAATCTGATTCCTGGGGCAGCGGTGGTCCAGGGGGAGGCGGCTCGCCTCCCATTCCCTACATCTTCAACATCCCAAACCAGCGCAAACAACATACAGCTATCGCTAACAATATTGGCAGCGCTCGGGCCTGGCGTGCGCCTAATCATCCGCAAGCCTGCCTCATTACGATGAGTGCGCTTGAAGATGCGGCCGCGCAGCTCAACATGAACCCGCTTGACTTGTTTTTGAAGAACATTGAGCTGACCGGCCCCAGAGCCCAGATCTATCGCGACGAATTGAAGATCGCCGCCGAGCTAATAGAATGGGAAAAGAACTGGCACCCGCGCGGCGACAAGACTGCCGGGCCGGTCAAGCGCGGGCTGGGCCTTTCAATTCACACCTGGGGTGGCGGCGGTCACCCGAGTGATTGCGACATCACCATTCAACCTGATGGTTCGGTTGAACTGAAGATGGGTACACAGGATCTCGGTACCGGGACGCGCACCGCAATCAACATCGTGGCAGCCGATACCTTCGGGCTGCCACTGAATGCCGTCAAGGTCATGATCGGCGACAACCGCTTTCCGGTCTCTGGCCCTTCCGGCGGCAGTACGACCATCGGCGGCGTAAGCGCATCCTCTCGGCGCGCGGCACTCGATGCACTCGATCAGATCTTCGCCAAGGCTGCGCCCGCACTCAACGCTCAGCCTGCGGATCTGGAAGCGGCAGGCGGCACGATTCGAGTCAAGAATGATCCGAGCCGCAGCATGACATGGGCTCAGGCTTGCTCGAAGCTCGGTGGGATGCCCATCACGGTGCGGGGCAAGAATCCGGGACCCGGCAAGCTCAACGATCAAGGAGTTGGCGGCTGCCAGATAGCTGACGTTTCCGTTGATGTCGAAACCGGTGTGGTCAAGATTAACAAGATCGTGGCCGTACAGGACTGCGGTCTGATCATCGATTTGAAGACCGCGGAAAGCCAGGTCTATGGGGCGTTGATCATGGGTGTCGCTTACTCTTTGTATGAAGAAAAGATCATGGACCAGCAAACTGGTCGCATGCTGAATCCAAACATGGAGTTCTACAAGCTTGCGGGTATCGGAGACATTGGCGAGCTTGTAGTTCACATGATGACTGGCAAGGGCTACGACGAGCGTGGCACCATCGGACTTGGCGAGCCGCCGGTGATTTCACCGGGCGCAGCCATCTCGAATGCTGTAGCAAATGCGATTGGCGTACGCGTGCCGACTCTACCGCTCACGCCCGATCGCGTATTGGAAGCTCTGGAGAGGAAGGGAGGTAGCAATGCGAGCATTTGAGTACGCCAGCCCGACAAGTATGGAGCAAGCTGTCAGCCTCCTGGGAAACTCATGGGACGACGCAGCGCCACTAGCCGGTGGCACAGATTTACTCTCTCTGATGAAGGATGATGTCTTCGCGCCGAAACGTCTGGTGAACATCAAGGAGATTGGAGCCCTGCGCGGAATAACTTTCAGTCCGAGGCAGGGCTTGCGGATTGGAGCGCTCGTGACCATTCAGGAACTGGCTGACAACGCCCGAGTGCGTGAAGCATATCCAGTCATCGCAAAGACGGCGGACGAAATCGCTGGCCCACAAGTTAGAAACATGGCCACCATCGGCGGAAATCTCTGCCAGCGTCCGCGGTGTTGGTATTACCGCGCAGGCTTTGGGCTGTTTGCCAAAGACCAGAATGGCCAGTCGCTGGTGCCAGCCGGCGATAACCGGTATCACGCGATTCTTGGCAACTCAGGGCCTGCTTATTTCGTCAGTCCCTCAACGCTGGCGCCACTGTTTATCGCGTTGGGAGGCACTGTGCGCATGGTCGGTCCAAAAGGGAGACGCGAAATTCCTCTGGAGAAGTTCTATCTCATCCCGAAGTCCGAAGCTGAACGGGAGCAGGATCTCAAACCTAACGAGATTGTGACAGAGGTAGTGATTCCTGCTCCCGCCGGAGCTAAAAGTGCGACCTACGAAGTGCGCCAGAAGGAAGCGATGGATTGGCCGTTAGCGATGGCGGCAGTGGTCCTAAAT
>JBGPNE010000244.1:0-5218 GCA_041487335.1 Pyrinomonadaceae bacterium | reverse complement strand
TAATTCTTGAGTACGGTTCGCGTCGAGTGATTACACAATGGATTTTGAATCATGCAAGTTGACTTTAGCATCCGCTGGCTACCGCAAGCGGCTCTGTAACGATCTGGCTACATTGAATGCTAGCATCCGCTGGCTACCGCAAGCGGCTCTGTAACTTGAAGCGTAGGTCACGTTTGGTTAATGATCCGGCACCGCGAGTAGTGGGGAGCCGGTCAGATCTCTCAAAACTAAACTTACTTGCAGAGCCGCTGGCGGTACCGCTCCCGTTCCGTATTGAGTGGCAGCTTGTGCTTGTCGCAGACGAGCAAGGCCCCGGTCCGCTCCTCGGTTCTGTAGTTGATTGACTCCGCTGCCGTCGTGACAAACTGCACCAGTGACTGCGATGGCTTGCCGTTGTTCAAAAACTCAATTTGTGCGCTAATCAGCGTTATTGTTTAAGGGAGAGACTTGAGCCAACGCAACCTAAAGAAACAGTTTGGGCCGAGCGGCGGCCGTTTGCGGCGCGATCTCGGAACGCTCGAGTCTTATGCTGCGCTCATTGGCATTCTGATCGGCGCGGGAATCTTCAAGGTTACGAGCCAGGCATGGGCGATTACAGGACCAAGCGTGATTCTTGGTTACGTCGTCCTCATGCCGGCAATACTTGCTACTTCCGTTCCCTACGCCGCGTTTCTCTCGACGCCGCTGGGGCGTGAGCCAGGTGGCGAGTATGCGCATATCTCGCGAACACTTGGCGGCTTTCGCATTGCCTACATTGGAGCGTGGCTGAAGATCATTTCCTATGTCGGCGCCGGCGCTTATCTTTCCAGTGCACTGGCCGACTACATGATTGAATTTACTGGAGGGCGTCTTGATTCCGAGAAGTTTCATCTGCCTCTTGCGCTTGCCAGTTTGATTTTCTTTTACATTGTCCATGTTGCTGGCGTTCGCTGGTTTGGCCGGATTCAGGTTGTTATGTGCTCGCTGCTCGGTCTTTCTCTCGTTGTCCTGATTGTTCCCGGTCTTTTTGCCATTCGACCCGCAAACTATTCGCCCTTCATTACGCACGGGGTAAAGGGTTTTGCGGCCAGTCTGGTACCGCTGTTCTTTTCTTATGCCGGATTCGAGTCTCTTGCGCAGACTGCCGGCGAAGTGAAAGACAGCACGCGACGACTGCCAATGGTTTTCCTCAAGGGCATCAGCGCCACAGCACTGATCTTTGTGCTGATGTCAGCCGTATCCTTCGGTGTGCTTCCCGGCGCGCGCCTGCAAGCCAGCAGCGCGCCGATGGCTGAAGTCGCTTCTGTTTATCTTCCTGTCGGTGCGGCTTGGTTCATCACCTTCGGCGCGATCATGGCAATCATGACTTCCCTCAATGCTACGCTCATCGTTCCGTCGCGGCTGGCGATTATCTTCGCGAGGGACGGACTGGCGCCTCCATCGATAGGCTTCATTAATCCTAAAACTGCAACGCCTATCAGGGCGCTGACACTGACACTCTTAGCTTGTATCGTGCTGCTTATCAGCGGCCAGTTGTCGCTTGCCCTAAACGTCGCCGTCTTCGCGCTCGTTGTGCTCTATTTCCTGCACAGTCTCACTTTCCTGCTTCTACCCCGCTGGAATTCCAAACTCAACCAGGCGATCACGGTTAATATTCCCATATGGCTACAGCGCGCTGCTGCTCTATTCTCATTATTCTCCATGGGGTTGCTGATCGTCGTTCAAATGGTTAAGGATCTCCAGACATTGCGAGTACAAAGTCTGAGCGAAAGAATCGCGAACCATTCATTGACGAGCATTGAGCTGGTAGTTGTCTGGGGGCTGGTGGGGGCAGCGCTGTATGGCTTTGCTCGGTGGGGAACTGGACGAGAGACGAAGATTCAAGAGCAGCTTCCCGAAGAAACTGCTTCCGAAGTCAATATTGGAAACTAAAGATGGACATTGAAGGCAAGCGAGTGCTCATCACCGGAGCTAGCCGTGGCCTGGGCCGCACGCTTGCCTTTACCTGCGCGGCTGCAGGCGCGCGCGAGGTGATCGCGGGCGCACGCAAGCCAGAAGACCTGGAGACGCTCAAAGCAGATGCAGATGCTATTGATGCGCCCCTAATACCAATCAAACTGGATGTCACATTAGATGAGGAAGTCCGCGCTGCCGCCCAAGTGGGCCGGGTTGATATTCTCATCAACAATGCTGGGTTTGCTGGCTTCGGCAATCCACTAAATATGAACTTTGAAGATATAGAGCGCGAGATTGACGTGAATTACTTCGGCGTGCTGCGCATGGTCCGAGCTTTTGCGCCAGGGATGATCGAGCGTGGTGAGGGAATGATCGTTAACGTGGCAACAATCATGGCGAAAGTTAACCTGCCTATTGTGGGTACATACTGTGCTACAAAAGCGGCGCTGCTTTCTTTGGGCCAGGCATTGCGAGCCTATCTGCGTGACAAAGGTGTGCGGGTCATTACAGTCCTGCCAGGCACGATCGATACTGATATGAGTCGGGGAGCTGACGTCCCGAAGATCACGAAGGAATTTGTGGCCGCAGAAATTCTCAAAGCGATCCGTGACGAAACGCACGACCCTCCCATTGGCGACGAGGCGCGAGGAGTTTTTGATGGACTAGCAAAAGATCCTGTGGGGATGGAAAAGATGTTAGCGTCTATTCGGGCCTAAGCGAGGGATGCACAACTGATCGCGCATACTTAGTGGGCGATCTGGCAAAGAATGCCCAAAGATCTAATCTATGTGGTCTTTGGTATTGGGTGATTCTTAAGTTGAGAGCGGACCGAGGCTGTGTAAAAACCCAAAAGGGCCTACGGTAATTTGCAGGTTAGGAAGGGGGCAAAGCGGAGCGCGCCCCCGCTCAAGCCGCATAGGAGTTGGGTTGGTACTCCCAATTGGAAGAGAAGGGGAGAGACTTGATTTACCACAGTGTTGTGGATAACAGAGTTGAGTGGCTTTGCAGCTTGAGCGGGGGCGTGCTCGCTTTGCCCCCTTCCTAACCTGCAAGTTGGCGGGGGTTGAGCCGTCCTGTTGGGGATCGCGCCTGTGCTTGCCACCTTAGTATTCCAAAAAGTTGAGTGGCAGATCCTGTCGCTTACCGCTCGCGGTTCTGATGCATTGAGTGGAGATTAGTCTAATCTCCTTTCTTTCAGTCGATTGAGTTTTGCCACGGGCTCATACCCGCCACCGCACATCGGGCGGCACACCGCAAAGCTAGTGTTGTGTCTGGGGAAAAACTTTACAGAAGGCAGTCTGTTAAGTCGGTTCATGAATGAAAGAAAACTTTTTTGATTTTGGTGCTTTTTCGTATGATTTAGTGGATCGCCTTTGTTGGCAAAAGCCCGATCCACGCACATCACACGAAACCGCACGAAGGAACCTTGTGTAAAGTCACAGCAAGTGGTTTTTAAGCAAGGTTTCTGGTGTAGTGTCTCAGTATTGCACAGAGAGTTGAATTCCGTGGAAACCAGAACGTGACTGAACAATCTTTCAATCGTCATCGTGAAGAATTTCCCACGCTGGCCTCGGGCATTCATCTGCTCAGCCATAGTCTTGGGCCAGTGCCACGTGCGGCACGCAATTCGATGCTCTCTTACTACGAGGCGTGGGAGCAACACACGAGCGAGGATGCCTGGGCGACTAATTGGTGGGAACTCTCTCGTCGGGTGGGGGATCAGATTTCGCGTGTACTGGGCGCTGTGCCTGGCTCCGTTCAAATCCAGCCAAACGCATCGATTGCCCTGTCGACTGTCGCTTCATGTTTCGATTTCCGATCGAGCAAGCGAAACAAGGTAGTCACGACTGCCCTGGACTTTCCGTCGATGGAATATATCTGGGACGCTCGGAAGAATTTGGGTGCGAGAGTTGAAATCATCCCTTCTGAGGACGGTATAGTCGTTCCGCTTGAACACGTTCTTAAAGCAATCGATGATACGACCTGTCTAGTCGCTCTTTCGCATACGTCGTTTCTCAGCTCTTATCGCATCGACGCTAGACGGCTAGTGGAACACGCGCATAGGATTGGCGCGCTCGTTCTGCTTGATGTCTATCAGTCGGCTGGCACTGTTGAGCTGGATGCCTCAGGATGGGGCGTTGATTTTCTAATTGGCGGAACCATTAAATGGCTTTGTGGCGGACCGGCCTGCGGCTATCTCTATGTGCGACCGGATCTGCATAGAGATCTAAAACCGAGGTTGACGGGTTGGGTGGCGCACGATGCTCCGTTTGAGTTTGCGCACTCGCCAATGCGCTACGCGCGTTCCGTAAGAAGATTCGCACAAGGCACACCCAGCATTCCGGCGCTCTACTCGGCTTTGCCCGGTCTCAAAATCATCGAAGCCGTGGGCGTCGAACAGATCGCTCGCGAGTCAAGAAGAAGAACTGAATGGATGGTCGAATTTGCGCTGGAGCGCGGCTGGCAATTAAACAGTCCGCGGAATGCAGACGAGCGCGGAGGATCCGTCATGATAGGGGTCGAAGACGGGCCTATGATGGTTACTCAACTCGCAGAAAGACGAGTCTTTGTCGATGCTCGTCCGCGTACTGGCCTGCGCATCTCACCTCACTTCTTCAACACGGACGAAGAGGTGCAGGAAGCTATGGCGAAGCTCGCGACGTTAATCAGATGATGGCAAGATGAGCAAACCAGACAACGCACAAGTAGGAGCAAAGGCAGCCGACTTCACGCTTCCCGATGGTGATGGCAACGACTGGAGATTGTCAGATCAGCGTGGGAGGACCGTGGTGCTTCTTTTCTATCCAGGCGATGAGACACCGATCTGCACGAAGCAAATGTGTTCCGTGCGTGATCGCTGGGAGGATTATGCTGCAACCGGAGCTAAGGTTGTTGGGATTTCCACTGACTCAGTTGAATCGCATAAAGATTTTGCTGAGCATCATGACCTGCCACTGCGTCTGCTTTCAGATGCGGACGGCACCGTATCCAACCTGTACGGCGCCCGATCACTGATACCTGGCAAAGTCGCGCGCTCTGTTTTCGTTGTTGATGCGGATGGCATCGTTCGTTATACGGATGTGCGACCTCTCGGTCTCTTTCGGCCAAAGGATGATGAGATCATCCGCGCAATCCTAGAGGCAACGGGGAATGGGGAATAGGGGAACAGGGTAATTGGGGAACTGGGGAACAGGGGAACAGGGGAACAGGCGAACGGGCAAACGGTGTTCATCTATTCTTCTACTCACTTTCTTGACGGCTCCGTTTCTGGTTGTTCCCCATT
>JBGPNE010000243.1:0-5227 GCA_041487335.1 Pyrinomonadaceae bacterium | reverse complement strand
AGATCGACTGCGACAGCACGTCAGCTATCTTGCCTCCGATGCACTCGAAGGCCGGCGCACCGGATCGCCGGGCGCCAATGATGCAGCACACTACATCGCGGGCGAGTTTTCGCGGCTGGGTTTGAGACCCGCCACGCAAATTGCCCGGGCGCCGAAAACCAGAGGCGAGGCGCTGTCGAGATTCCTGCAACGCTTTCCCTACGTCGCGGGCGTTCAGCTTGGTAAAAGTAACCAACTGTCATTTACACGGCCAGCCTCTGATGTCTCAATCAATTTGGTTGTAGGTGAAGAGTGGATGCCGCTTGGTTTCTCAGCCAATGCCCAGATCGCGAGTGCGCCTGCAACTTTCGTAGGCTATGGCATCACTGCTTCTGAATTGAAGTACGATGATTATGCAGGTGCGAGTATAAGCGGAGGAATTGCGCTTGCCCTTTCCGGTACGCCCGACGGAGATAACCCTCACGGCCAGTTTGCGCGTTACGAAGACGTGCGCTGGAAAACGATTGCCGCCCGCAACGCTGGAGCCAAAGCTCTAATCGTAATTGCCCGCGAAGACGCCTTCAAAGAGGATCGACTCTCGCGACTTCGCTACGAAAACAGCGCCGGCGGTGCTGGGTTGCCAGTCGCTGCAATCTCGCGTACGGCAGCGGCACGGCTGCTGAATTTGAACGCTCATCAGTTGAGCGAATTGGAAAATGACATCCGGCGAGTTTCCCTCTACAAGATTACACCCCCGCCTGGCTGGACACCGGAGAAGGAGAGTTTCACACTGCCATCGCCGGGCTATTCGTTGTCGATTTCAACTGCTGTCGTCCTCCAGGAAGTTGCTGCCTCGAACGTCGTCGGTATTCTCGAAGGTTCTGATCCCACTCTCAAAAGTGAAGCGCTCCTAATTGGCGCACATTACGACCATCTGGGACGGGGCGGTGAAGGAAGTCTTGCGCCACGCGAAGGGGATATACATCACGGCGCTGACGACAACGCATCTGGCGTTGCGGGAGTGCTGGAGCTCGCGCGGATCTTTACAGCGCCGCGGCCTAGACCACGCCGCACGATCATGTTCATCGCGTTCAGTGGCGAGGAGGAAGGGCTGCTGGGATCAAACTATTACGTCAATCATCCCATTGTGCCTCTGACAAATACAGTGGCAATGATTAACATGGACATGATCGGCCGGATGAAAAATAAGAACCTGATAATTGGAGGCATTGGAACGGCGCAGGAGTGGCGCTCGATGATGGACGTTGCAAACCTCTTGCAGGGGGTAACCGTCATCGCGAATGGCGTCCCGGCTCAGGCGGCCTCTGGATCGCAGAACGCCTTTCCGCTGGTAGTAGCCTCCAATGGTCGAACAGTTGTAAGCAGCGATGCAGCAAAACAGTTCCAACTAACTCTGAACGATGACGGCTACGGCCCAAGCGACCATTCTTCCTTCTATGCCAAGCAGATTCCTGTTCTTTTCTTCTGGACGGGCACTCACGACGACTACCACAAACCTTCTGACACGGCCGACAAGATCAACTACGAAGATGAGGCGCGAGTACTTACTTTCGTCGCGCGAATAGTTCGTGATATCGATGCAGGGGCTAAACGTCTTACTTACACTGTGGCCAAAAGCGAATCTACAGGCCGCTCGACCGGCTTCCGCGTCTACCTTGGCACGATTCCCAACTATGCTGACTCCAATAATGGACTATTGCTCGATGGTGTGCGCGAGGACTCACCGGCATCCAAAGCTGGATTGAAAGCAGGAGATAGAGTCGTGAAGATGGCCGGACACGACGTGCGCAACGTTTACGATTACACGTATGCGCTTGGAGAAATGAAGGCCGGGCAAGAATATGAGCTTGAGCTTATGCGCGGCAACGAGCGCCTGAAACTCAAGATTACGCCCGCGCCACGGAAGTAGTACGGGGAAAAGGGGGAATGGGAAACAGGTAAAGAATGACTATCTTTTTTCCCATTCCTCCTTTTACCCTGTTTTCCCATTTTTGAGTCTTACCACGGTGGTTCGCGTTCGAAGCGATCACCACCGCGGTCGCGATCGCGTACGCCACGATAACCACCGCGGTCACCACGGCCCCCATAACCGCCACCTCCTCCACGATCAGCTCTCGGCTTAGCTTCGTTGACTGTCAAATTCCGACCGCCAAAGTCTTTGCCATTGAATTGCTCGATGGCCGCCGCCGCCGCCTCCGGAGTTGCCATTTCCACAAAAGCAAAACCGCGTGAGCGCCCTGTCTCCCGGTCCTCTATTACGGAAGCTGATTCCACCGTACCCACTGCCGAGAAAGCCTCGCGCAGTTCCTCGCTCGTTGTGCGAAACGAGAGGTTTCCCACATAAAGTTTCGTACCCATTCTTCTATCCTTCAGATTGAACGAAGCGCGGGCAAAAATAAGATCGCAGATTCAAGCGGGGAGTCTACTTGACCACGAACGAAACGCGACGCACCCGGTGCTCTAAATTTCGAGAGCGGCTTCTAACAAATTGACAACTGCCTCACTCTCTCCTCAGCCGAACGTCGTCGCATTTACGGTCACGGACAGGCGCGATCATCATTGATGCGCGAGAGCAGGGACTTAACGGCGTTTAGTATGCCTCAGGCTTCGTTTAAAGTTCAAGCTTTTAGTCACGGGTCAGTAGTCAGTGGTCAGTAGTCCGTGGTTAGTTGTTCTATATTCATGCGCACTACGTCGAAGTAAGACTCTTTTCGACGTAACCACTGACCACTGACCATTACCTTCTTTACTCATTGCTTGTGCAAAGCGCCTTAGATATATTGATTCACTCCTAAGTCATTAAATAAACAAGAAAGGTCTTCTCGGAATTATGCCCAAACCCATTCCCATTACTGTCGCTCACGGCGATGGCATTGGCCCGGAGATCATGGCGGCAACGCTTCACATTCTGAAAGAAGCGGGCGCGGAACTGGAAATTGAGACCATAGATATTGGCGAGAAAGTCTACCTGGCGGGAAACAGCTCAGGTATTGAGCCTAGTGCATGGGATTCTTTGCGACGAACAAAGGTTTTCCTCAAAGCGCCAATCACAACTCCACAAGGCGGCGGCTATAAGAGCCTGAACGTCACTGTTCGCAAGTCGCTTGGCCTCTACGCCAATGTTCGACCCTGCGTCTCTTATTATCCGTTTGTTGAGACGAAGAACCCGAACATGGATGTCGTGATTGTGCGCGAAAATGAAGAAGATCTTTACGCAGGTATCGAGTACCGGCAAACGGAACAGGTGGTGCAGTGTCTGAAACTAATCTCGCGGCCCGGCTCGGAGAAGATTGTTCGCTATGCCTTTGAATATGCACGCCGCAACAACCGAAAAAAGGTCACGTGCTTCACTAAAGACAATATCATGAAGCTCACAGACGGCCTGTTTCACAAAGTGTTTGATGAGATCGCGGCAGACTATAAGGACATCGAGAACGAACACTGGATCGTCGACATTGGCGCCGCAAAACTCGCGGACACCCCCGAAGCTTTCGACGTGCTCGTAATGCCTAATCTTTACGGCGACATCCTTTCTGATGTCGCTGCGCAAATTGCTGGTTCCGTCGGATTGGCAGGCTCGGCAAATATCGGCGCTCACGTTGCCATGTTTGAAGCAATCCACGGTTCGGCTCCTCGGCGCGCGGGACAGAATCTTGCCAATCCTTCAGGTCTGCTGTTGGGAGCCGTAATGATGCTGGTTCACATTGGCGAGATGAGCGTTGCCGAACGCGTGCACAATGCGTGGCTGCGTACAATTGAAGACGGCGTTCACACTTACGACATTTACAAGGAAGGCGTAAGCCGCCGGAAGGTGGGCACCAGGGAGTTTGCTGAAGCTGTGGTGCGGCGAGTGGGACAGGTGCCGCGGACTCTGAAGGCTGCCAAATACAAATCCGTCGAAGCCGAGGCATCGGGGGCCATAGCCTCCACCCGCGCGAAATCGCGATCGCGAAAAGATCTGGTCGGCGTGGACGTGTTTCTCGATTGGTCGCAGGGTTCGGCAGACGAGCTGGGAGAATCCATAACCAGGCTCAACGGAGATGGCATTAAACTCACAATGATGAGCAATCGAGGTGTTAAGGTGTGGCCAGGTGGTCATGCGGAAACGTTCTGTTCGGATCACTGGCGTTGTCGCTTCTTGTCTGAGCTGGATGGTGACCCGGTCTCACATCCGCAGATCATTGCGCTGCTCAAGCGCTTCGCGGGCGCGGGCTTCGACTTTATCAAGACGGAGAACCTCTACAACTTCGATGGCGAGCGAGGCTATTCGCTCGATCAGGGGGAATGACCGAGAGACGCGGGGGCGCGGGGAGACGGGGAGACGCGGAGACGGGGAGACGGGGGGACATAATGGGGAGCGATAAGCCCAAACGGACAACAAGTCGCAAACACAAGACCAGGGTCTCCCCGTCGCCCCGTCGCTCTGTCTCCCCGTCTGCCGCCGCGTCCCCGCGTCCCCGTGTCCCCGCGTCTTCCGCCTCCGCCCCTCTCGTCGCCGTAATCATGGGCAGCAAATCAGACTGGGAGACGATGCGTTATGCAGACGAGATGCTGACGCAATTTGACGTGGCCCATGAATGCCGCGTGATCTCAGCGCATCGCACTCCACAATTGGCAGAGGAGTTTGCCTCGACGGCAGAATATTGTGGTATTGAAGTCCTGATTGCCGCTGCGGGTGGTGCGGCACATCTCGCAGGCGTCATTGCCGCCCATACTACTCTCCCCGTGCTCGGCGTACCGATGAAAAGCGAAGCCTTGAACGGTATGGACTCGCTCCTTTCTACCGTTCAGATGCCGGCGGGGATTCCCGTGGGCACACTTGCCATCGGCAAGCCGGGAGCGATAAACGCGGCGCTATTTGCTGTCGCTATCCTGGCGAACAGTCGCCCGGCGTTGCGCGAAAAGCTGCGTGAGTTTCGTGAGCGCCAGGAAAAGCAGGTTCGCAATGCCACGCTTGATTGAATGATTTCCCCCTGCGGAACTTCTTCTTGAATTCTCCCAGCCTTTAGAGCAGAATGCGTTCACTGTAATGCCGCGCTCGGATCAAGACCTAAATCCCTAGGTCATCGTCGGTTTTCATGTTCCCATCTCGCGCTCGATGGACAAAAGAATGATCGACCAGACAATCTCGCATTATCGAATTATCGAGAAACTGGGGGAGGGCGGCATGGGTGTTGTCTATGTAGCGGAAGACACCCATTTAGCCAGACGCGTCGCGATCAAGTTT
>JBGPNE010000242.1:0-5240 GCA_041487335.1 Pyrinomonadaceae bacterium | reverse complement strand
GCGAAGGTTAGGTAGTACGGCTCCTTCTCAACCATCTTGATTTGCCTGGGCATCAGGTTAGCTCGCATAAATACTCCTTCCACAGCCCTTCGCGTGTTGACTCGGTAATATGTCTCAAATGGATCTGACTCATCGGATTCCGCCAGTTTGCGAACCACCATGCGATGGACCCAATGTGGAGTTAAGTACGCAATGATGGCAACGTAGTGATAGAAATTGGGCGTTCTAAAAAACAGAGAGCCACCTGGCCTCAGGACTCTAAAAATCTCTGCGGCACATTGGGCGGGAAACTCCAGATGTTCCATAACAAAATCCATGATCACCACATCAAAACTGTGGTTGTGGAACGGGAGTTGGTAGGCATCTCCTCTGACTCCGGCGGAGATAAAGTGGTTCTGACCGACATGAGCATAGTCGCAGCCCACAACGTAAGCGCATTCGCCCCTAAAATCTGTTTCCGCTCTACCGGCTCCGCATCCTAAATCTAAAACGAAGTGCTCCGGTCGCAATTGAGCGGCGATCTGGTTACGGAATTCCTCCGTGCCATTAACCTGAGTTCCGTACCATCGCTGCATAAGAGCGGCAACTCGCTTACTCGCCATTAATGATGGTATTTAGAAATCTTAAAAAGGACCGAAGCGAACGTTCTGGTGCCGAACGAAGATGCGCAACGTAAAGAAAGTACCCAGCTCTCTATTGTCTTTCTGTATTCAACAGAAGCGTCCGCGAGTGTGAAGTAGTTGCGGTGGCCGGGGGACGCACTGTCTCTCTGGCCCACCACAAGAGTGCGCAGCCGCACAGAAGGTTTTGCAGTATCCCGCCGAAAATGATTTCAGCGCTTGACCCGATGCCATTAAGGAAGAAGACGAAGAACGCCAGAAATACCGCTTGGCCCCCTGGCCCTGATTGAGACTCTCCAAACGAATGTTGGAGAAGCCCGATTAATATTCCCTGAAGCAGCATCACAAATACCACGCCGTACCAGCCGAAGTTTATATAGGACTCGCCGAGGAGACTCACACCAAAGGTTGTCCTCTTTGCTCCCTCCTCATCTGTGATCCCATAGGTAACAGCAAAGAAGCTGTTCGCGTTGCCCGCAACCGGTTTGTCGAGCCACAAAACACGCGGGATAAATGCGACCAGAAAGAAAGAGTACGTCTGCCCATACTGGTAAGGAACCACGGAGGGCGTGAGTGAGTGGATATGCGCAACCTGGTGGATGAAATCCGCTCGGCCGGTTGCGCTTGAAGTCGCTTCAACAAGATCACGGCTTCCCGCAAGCGTGTCTTTCCAGTAATCAGTCGCTTGCTCAATCCACAGATAGCCCTTCGAGAGCGCAGACTGTTCAGCAGTCTCGGCGGTTTCGCCATACCAGACCTGTTCACGATAGTCGGCTTTCACGGGCGAGAGAAAAATAACCAGGGCAATAGTTGCGACAATCGGTCCGATTGGAACCTTGCCGGCGTATAGCCATTTGACAACAAAGAGCACACCTATGGGCACAAGAGCTTCCTCGAGCGTCCCCGTCGAGATTCCACGCATTGCCGCCAGGATGACGAGTCCATACAACCAGACTGTGTACAATGTCGACTCCTTGCGCGAGTAGACAATCCAACCAAGCACAGCGATAACAACCAGAATCTGGTTCTGCAATAGCCTCAAAATCGAAGAAAGAGGAAGCTGATACTCTTCCGGGATGATGCCTTTGAAGGTGAATAGCAGAGGCACGAGGATTCCTACCAGGACGCAATACAAGACAGCCTTCGACTTGTTAAGTGGCAAATGGACAGTTGGTACCGCTTTTCTAAAATGGCTGCGCTGGAACCAATAATATCCAGCTTGAACGGCGCAGATACCAACTATTGCTAACAACAATGCCGCGGTCACGTCGACATCTTGCAGATTCTCAACCTCACCGTAGGCCAGCTGGATATTTGCATCGCGCGTAAAGACCGGTAAAGCAAATTGAAAGGCATAGGCGCCACAGAACACGGCCATCGTTGGAATGCCTGATTCTTTTCGAGCAAAATAACGCGCGGTCGGGTAAAGGCAGACGTCAACCAGCAGTATGGCGAGTACCGCATGGAGAAGCGAATAGCCATACTCGCTCAGCAGCAGAGGAATGACTATCGTCGCGCATGCGGCCGTTGCGAGATATAACTTCATCACATGGTGAGACGCCCTCCACCATGCCATGATTGGCTTCTTGCCAGTTGTCGTTCGCGTTCCCAACTGAGTACTCAACTTCGGCTTCCCTCCTGCGGGTGACCTTCGTTCGTCTGTCGCTCAAAGTATCTCAAGATGCTCTGTGCAGCGCTTGAATAGTCGTAAGGCTCGCGAATACAGCGATGGTATCCTTTCTCACTGATGCCGCTTCTTAAAGCCCCGTCTTTCAGAGCTACATTGATCTTCTTCACTAGATCCTCGTTGCTGCCGAAGAGCAGGACCTCTTCACCCTCTCTAAAAAGCGAGCGCACCTCGTCGGTGTCCGCGTGCAGCATGAACGCCTTTGTCGCGGGAACCTGAAAGGTGCGGGCGGTTGTTTGATCGCGAAGTGTCGGATCACTCTTGCTATGACTCAATAGCCCGAGATTCACCTTCGAGGCGCCATATACAATGCCAAGCTCATCACCGAAAACTCCCTGCCTGAGATTCGTGCCCATCCTTTCTTTGAATTCGCTTGAAGAATGTTTCCATCCCGTGCCGAAGACCTTAACACTTATTCCGTTAGATCGCCTGAGCAAATAAAGGATTTGTTCTTCCTTCTCTCGTGACCAACAACCAACAAAACTCACGTCACATTCATAGTGCCGGGCCATCTCTGGGGATAGCGGAATCGGCCTGTGCACCTCGGGATCGAAACCGTGGCGAACGTGTTCCAGGTTTCGAATGCCAAAGGTCTGCTTCTCCCGCTCACCGTGATATGACTTGGTTGTAAACACACAGTCGTACAGTCGCAGACAGGCGGGAATATTCGAGCCGTGATCTAGGAAACTCACGTCCGGATAAAAGTTGAACACCGGCTTTCTCGCTTCGCGCAGACGAAGAAGCGTTTCCGGTTTGAGCAGGTTTCCCTTGTAAACAAGAATAAAGTCGTATGCGGACCAGCCGGCTTGCTTCAATATGGCGCCGTTATAGTCGTCAATCCAAACGCGGCCAAATAACCGGCGCAATACCTTCGCTGCGGATCCCTGCCAGCGCCAGGGCACGTAGTCTTCTTCGTCAATATCAAGAACGCTATGACCCAGCCGCCGGAAGGCCTGAGCGAGAGCCCGCGCATCCGAACCCCACCATTTTGCAAACCCCGGCGCTAGAATCGTGTAATGTCCTGAAGGGTTGCAGGACTCTGATTCTCTTTGAAAAATCGAACTCACTAAATATTTCAGCCTTGCACTTAAGAGATCATTGGCACCGCAATGTGGCTTTCATCTCATCAACGATACGAGCACCGACCGCTTGCCAGGTCAGATTCTTTGTCGCATGTACCCGAACCGTTTTGCGCATCGAGAAGTATCTGTTCTTGTCTGCACAAAGCTCGAGCATACGATTGGCAAATGCCTCTGCTGTGAGAGGTGGGTCGATAAGAAAGCCTGTCACGCCGTCTTCTATCAACTCGGGAATTCCAAAGCTTCTAGCCGCGATCGAAGGACAGCCATAATAGCCTGCCTCGCTGATTACAAGCGGCTGAATATCTGAAGAAGTTGGATGGACCAAAGCGAATGCCTTGGAATAAATAGATCCAAGCCTGGCCAGTTCTGCGGGGACAGATTTCCGCAGGAAGCCAATGTGCGAAACTCCTGGCAGCTCGCGAATTTCAGCAGGTAGATCATCACCCACAAATGTAAGCCAAGCCTGGGGAAAGTATGCGTGAACTTTTTTGAATGCCTCTGCACAGATGCGACCACCCTTGCGCTCAAAGTCGAGCGCGATAAAGAGAAAATTCATCCCACCCTCATACGCGTCTTTATCGGGCGGTGTCATGCTTCCCCCTGCACCAACCGCACTGAGATTTGAACGAGGAATCTGGTAATCAGCGACCGCTCTTTCGAGCGCCCAGCGTGTGCCGAAGAAGACCCGCGCTGCTCGCGAGAGCCATCTCCCTTCGGTTTCGCAGATCCTTTTCAGGTCCTCGGGGCGAAACTTCGATCGGTGGTGATATACGTCTATGTATGTAGAGAAGCATGTGTCGGTGTAAAGGAAGTAGGGTCGTTGAGATTCGTAAAGGATCCAGGGCGTCTGCCCATGAAAGAAATCGCAGTGGGCTGTTTCATCAACCGCCTTCTCCACCAGGGTCGCGATTCTCTTCAACCTCCGTTCCGAGAAAAAGTGGAAAGCGCCAGCACGTCCATTCAGGCGTTGAAATTTTGAGATCAGCTTTGCGGGATAGTCGTTCGAAGGATTGATTGGCCCCGCAAACCTTATGTCGAAATGTTCTGCTAGTTGTTCATGGATGGCAACGTTGATTCCAGTCCAGCCTCCGCTCGATTCGCTGAGATCCAAATTCGAGATGAAGTTGACACGCAAGTTTGTGTATTGAGCAGGCCCTGATCCGATTCGCGTCAAGGAGCTGGAACGGAGTGGCGACTTCTCGCAACTACCTATGCAGCGCCGCCAGGCTCAGGAGTCTGAACCGACACTTTCGTAAAGCGCCATAATATTCGCGACCCCGGCTGCCATTGAAAAGGACGACGACTCAACTTTCGTCCGCGATTCATCGCGGCAAAACTGTGGCCGTTTAAGAATTTCGATCACCGCATCAGCCCATGCTTTCGCACCGGCTCGTAACGGCAGCACTTTGACAAGCTCTGGCACTACGATCGCCTCTTCCGGCACACTCCGCGACATAAGTATTGGCAGCCCCGCTACCTGAGCCTCAACTATTCCGAGACCCAGACCTTCCTTTGGTTCTTCCAGGCTGGGCCATATCAAAAGGTCCGACGCGAGCATTAGCTCGGGCACGTCGTCGCGAAACCCGAGTAGGTTAACGCGGGCCTCTAATGCTTCTCGCTGCGCCATTTCACGAAGATCGTTTTCTCTGTTTCCGATGCCAGCAAATACCGCCACCACATTACTGTTCATTTCCACGAGATGCTTCAGTATCTCCAATACAAAACAGGGGTTCTTGTATTCTACAATTCTCCCGACACAGAGAAGAATCTTGGCTGCGGGATTAATGCCCAAGCTCGCACGAAATGCGGTCACATCGAGCCGAGCTTGAGCGAACCGCGCGGTATCAACAG
>JBGPNE010000241.1:0-5286 GCA_041487335.1 Pyrinomonadaceae bacterium | reverse complement strand
CTTCAGCGCAGGCACGATAGTGATGTGGTTGCAGAAGACACTGAAATTCTCCACGCCATCCTTCGCTGCTTGCAGGAGGGTCATCGCCGTCGAAGGCGCGGTGGTCTCGAAGCCGAGCGCGAGGAAAACAATCTGCTTCTCGGGAGTCTTCTTGGCAATTTTCAGCGCGTCGAGCGGGGAATAAACCATGCGCACATCTGCGCCGGACGCCTTCGCATCGAGGAGGCTGGTCTTCGAGCCGGGGACGCGCATCGCATCGCCGAAGGTGGTGAAGACTACGCCCGGCTGCTGCGCGATTGAAATGGCATCATCGACCCTGCCAAGCGGAATAACGCATACAGGACAGCCTGGCCCGTGAATCATTGTGATGTTTGGGGGAAGCAGATCCTCGATACCGTATTTGAAGATCGTACGGGTATGCCCGCCGCAAACCTCCATGATCTTGAGCGGACGCTCGGTCAAATGCGCAATCTGCCCTGCTAACTTCTGGGCAATATCGCCCTGTCTATATTCGTCCATAAACTTCATTTGCGTTCCCTCTAAAGGCAGCCGCGGGTTCATGCGGATTCACGCGGATGCAACTCTCCAGTTGTTTGCTTCCTTCTTATCTGCGTTAATCCGCGTTCATCTGTGGCCCATTGCCCTCTTCGACCAGCGCCTTGTGCTGCAAGAAAGTGTGGACCATGTCCCAAGTAACGTGATAGAGAGTAACGTGTGTTTCCTGTATTCGATGGATACTCGAAGTAGGAACAGTCAGGCAAAAATCAAGCAAACCCGCAGCACACAACTCAGCCATCTTGCCGCCATCGCTTCCGGCGTACCCGATTGTCACGATCTTCATCCGGCGGGCAGTCGCGAAGGCATGCATTAAGTTCTCCGAGTTTCCGCTCGTCGAAATGCCGAGCAGGATGTCGCCCTCAACACCAAGCGCAATGATCTGTCGCGTGAAGACATCAGCGAACCCCACGTCATTGGCTACGGCTGTGACCATTGCCATGTCGTTATTCAAACAAATAGCCGGGAGTGCCTTGCGTCCGACAATAACAGGATGCATAAACTCGACGGCCATGTGCTGAGCATCTGTCGCCGAGCCGCCGTTGCCGCAAACGAGCATCTTGCGCCCTCGATGGAAAGCTTTTGCCATCTCAAGAGACGCCGCAAGGATAGTATCCTTGTTCTCTTCAAAGAATTTGGCTTTCACCTCCACGCTCTCGCGCGCCTTCTCCATGAGCGAAAAGCGCAGTTCTTCCATTAACTCCTGCGGTGCACGCTCGCCCTCGTGCAGGAATGGATAAAATGCACGTGAAAAATCCTCTGCCGTTTTACTCATAATCCAAAACTGTACGACAAACTTCAGTTTGTCGAAGGTGCTCGCTCTCTTTCGTCGTTGTTACTTTCATGGATCTCGACAATAACTGAAGTTTGTCGGACCTTCTATGGTCCGTCGTCAATCGACTGTGGTCTGTTGGAACTGGTCAATTTCCGTTTCGTACTCTCCGATCTCCTTCAGCACTCGCAGGGTCTCTTCAGCCTCATGCTCATCAATTTTGCTCATGGCGAAACCGACGTGGATCAACACGTAGTCGCCAACCTGCGTTTTGTCGAGCATCCCTATGTTGATGTTGCGCTTGACGCCGGCAATATCCACCTTGGCGATGCTGTTCTCTTCGTCAACGATCTCTACGATCCTTCCGGGTATGGCTAAACACATAGACTAAATCCTCCCTGATGCAAGGCGCGCATTGGCCACCATCGCCTGACCGAGCGAGATGCCACCGTCGTTTGTTGGCACGCGGCTGTGCGTGAAGACCTCAAAGCCGTCACGCTTGAGCATTTGGCAGGCGTTTTCGACCAAAAACATGTTTTGGAAGACTCCTCCCGATAGGACCACTCGATTGAGTCGCCGCTCGTCTCTGACGTTACGCGCGATCTCTGCAATCAAGCGGGCCACTCCATTATGAAACTTTGCGGAAACTTCTTGCGGAGGAACTCCCGCGAGTAGGTCTTCCACAGCGCGTCGAATCACCGCTTCTGCTTTAATAACCCCTACACCTGCGTCAGTCTCAAACTCGTAGCCTCCAGTGCAAGTCCGCTCTGCTATTGTTTCCAACTCAATCGCTGCTTGGCCCTCATAGTTGACCGCGTCTCTAAGCCCCAACAGGCTCGACATGGCATCAAAAAGTCTGCCCATGCTGGACGTCTGAGGGCTGTTTAAGCCGGTTGCGGTCATCTGACGCAATGTCGTCCAGGCTCGCCGGTCGATCTTTTGTACGAACGGAAGATTGAGTTGCAAGAAGTCATCGCCAAATGTTCGCTGCAAGTACATGGCCGCCATGCGCCAGGGCTCACGAACCGCTTTCGCTCCTCCAGGCATCCGGACATATTCAAGGTGGGCGAGCCGCTCGGCTTCAAGAAAGTTAGCGACGAAGAACTCCCCTCCCCACATGCGGCCATCTATGCCGTAGCCAAGCCCGTCCATCGCCACGCCAATCACCTCGCCTTCGATACTATTATCGGCCATGCAGCTTGCGATGTGCGCGTGATGATGCTGCACGCCGACTTTGGTTTGCATCGAGTCGAGCGCGAGCGCATGCTTCGTCGAGAGATATTCCGGATGCAGGTCGTAAGCTACCACTGTGGGCTGGAGATGAAAGAGTTGCTTGAAATGTTCAATGCCCTTTGTAAAAGACTGAAGCGTCTCCAGGTTTTCCAGATCGCCAATGTGATGACTGACAAAGGCGTAATTCTCGCGCGTCAGGCAGAAAGTGTTTTTCAACTCCGCGCCGCAGGCAAGAATTTCCCGTCTAAATTTGAATGCGGTCTTAATGGGTGTGGGCGCGTAACCGCGCGAGCGACGCAAGATCATTGCGCGTCCCTGATGCACTCGCGTCACTGAATCATCCGTGCGCATGTGAATCCGTCTGTCGTTGAGCAGGAAGTAGTCAGCAATCCTGCTTAGCCGCTTAATCGCCTCTCCATCGTCATAGCAGATCGGTTCATCGGAAACGTTTCCGCTAGTCATCACCAGTGGTCGGTCAAGATTTTCCAAAAGTAGGTGGTGCAGCGGCGAGTAAGGCAGCATGAAGCCGAGTGTGTCCATGCGTGGCGCGATTGCTTCGGGGATGACTGCATCAGTGCTCTTTTTGAGCAGCACAACGGGACGAGGTTCGGATGTAAGTAAATCTTCTTCCGCTTTGGAGACTAGACAATACTCTCTTATGACCTCGACCGAGTTTGCCATCATGGCGAACGGTTTATCTTCCCTATACTTCCTCTGCCTCAACCGCTCGACCGACTCGGCGTTCAGCGCGTCGCAAGCCAGGTGAAAGCCCCCGATGCCCTTGATGGCGATGATCTTTCCATCCGCCAGCAGATGGCGAGCGCGGCTAATGGCCTGCTTATCAGTAGGGGCGGACCTGCCGCGCAAGAGATCAGGGCGGACACTCAGGTCAACCCCTACGAGCGACACGCAGGGTCCGCATTGGGGACACGCTGTCGGCTCGGCGTGGAAGCGGCGGTCGAGCGGGTTCTCATACTCAGCGCGACACGCCGAGCACATCTCGAAATCCCGCATCGTGGTCTGTTCCCGGTCGTACGGGATGCCTTCGATGATCGTGAAGCGCGGGCCGCAGTTGGTGCAGTTGATGAAGGGATAGCGGTAGCGCCTATCTTGAGGGTCGAATAACTCTCTGAGACAGTCCTGGCAGGTGGCTATGTCAGCCGAGATGGGTGTGAACCTGTGTCCATTCGACGAGCTCTCGACGATGCGGAAGTCCTGGTAATGCGCCAGGTCTAAATTGTCACTGCGCTCGACTGACTCAATCAGGGAGAGCGGAGGTGAGTTTGTTTTGATCTCTTTAATGAATTCCTCGATGGTGCAATCTTCACCTTCGACATCAATAAGGACGCCGGTAGTGTTGTTCAATACCTGTCCCTTGAGCGCCCGCCGCCGCGCCATCGAAAAGACGAAGGGGCGGAAACCGACACCTTGAACTATGCCCCGAACCGTTATTTGGGTTCTTGTAGTCATCCCGAGTGATCACAGTGCCTGCCGCACTGCTCGGCTTCACCGGTCCGTGGTGATCCCCTGACAAGATCTGTCCATTCCTGAACGAGCCTTGAATGCCATTGTGCGCGCGCGTCAAATCAAATTCAACTGCCTGGAAACCGGGCCAATAACCATGAACGCTCGTCAAGGATTGGCCATATCTGTCTTCCGCGAATCCTAGAGCTGGCATCTTTGAACCATTGCATTCAACGCAGCCAACGGTGAGAACAGGTCTGTGGCAACGAACCGCTGCCTGATCTGAGCGATGGCCTCCTCGTTTGGCTTGTACTTGAAGTTAAAGAAATATTCCTCGTAGATGAGTTGCTTCGGAACGCCTAGATCCGAAAGGGCGCGCGACATCTCGGCAATCATCGCGCCGTTGCAGCAAAGATAAAAGTGCTTGTTACCGAGTGTTTCAAAGAGCGGTGGCACTGAATCGCTCAAACGTCCTCGTAGACCGCGCCAATTCTCTGGTGGCTGGGAGAGCGTGATCTGATAAGAAAACTTTGGATAATGGCGGACGATCACGTCAAGTTCGTCCACCAGACAAATGTCCTCCACAAGGCGGAGGCCCCAGTAGAGCCGAATCGGCCTGGTGAAGCCACGGGCGAGAATGTGCCTGACAAGCGAATAGAACGTAAGTCTTTCGACCCCGATCACCCTTGCACGACGTTCGTATCGACTACTCTGGTTCATTGAAGTCGAGAGTTTAAAGTCAGGGTCTTACATCATCGGGCAGACTTTGTACCTTGACTTTGGACCTTGACTTTGGACCTTGGACCTCCTTTTGCGAGTGAGACAAGACTCTTGCGCAACTCATCGCCTGCGGTGGTCAGCGAGTATTCAACGCGCGGTGGTATCTCCGGGAAAGTCTGTCGATGGATGAGGCCCGCGAGTTCAAGCTCGGCGAGCCTAATCGAAAGAGTGGACGAACTAATGTGGTCCATCTCGTTCCTGATCTCGTTAAAGCGTATCCGACTCCGTTCAGCGATTAGCGAAAGCAGCGGCAGCGCATACTTTCGACCGATGATCTGAACCAGGCCAGTCGAAGGGCAGAGGCAATCGTGCCAGCCTGTACCTGCACGGTCCATGCACCCGCAGGCATTGTCCTCTGGAAGATTCAGGACAGCCAACTTCGCTCCCATTATGCGTGCCCCTTTCCGCTTTCAGAAGTGCTGAGGTGTCAAGTGCGCGGCCGACAGGTTGTGGCATTCTTTACCTATCGATTCTGGATTGTG
>JBGPNE010000240.1:0-5293 GCA_041487335.1 Pyrinomonadaceae bacterium | reverse complement strand
GCCGACGAAACCAAGTGAGACAACGAGGGCGAAGATAAGGCCCACGAAAAATGAAGTTCCAACTATATTCCTCAATGCTGTACGCCGGCGATCAGGCGCGGCGCTCCTCCGCCTTAAAATAATCTTCGTCAAAACAGCTTCCGGCTATCCAGTAAGATTGTAACCGGTCCATCATTCACCAATTCAACCTGCATCGTACGTCGAAAAATTCCAGTCGCAACCTGGCTCACATATTTACGTGCTTCTGTCATGAAGAATTCATAGAGCGGCTCAGCGATCTCAGGCGGCGCCGCATCACTCCAGGATGGCCGCAACCCCCGCCGCACATCTCCGTAGAGTGTGAACTGCGAAACAATCAGTAGCGATCCGCCAACATCCTTCACAGACAGATTCATCTTTCCAGCTTGGTCGTCAAAGATCCGGAGTGAAGCAATCTTCTCCGCGAGATATTCGGCATCCTGCTGCGTATCATCGCTGGCGACAGCCAACAAAACGACGAGACCCTTTCCAATCTCGCCGACAATTTCAACTTCGACTGTGACACTGGCACGCGTAACGCGCTGAACGACAGCTCGCATCTATGTCTTGGGTGGTCTGCTGGGTCTGATCTCAACTCTGCTCGGAAGACTGCGCTCATCGTGATGAAGCAGATCGAGCACAACGCGAGCAATGTCGGCGGGTCGTAACTGCCAACTTTTCTCTTCGCTCGGGCTATCGCCGCCGAATTCAGTATTCACTGAGCCGGGCATGATGTAACTGACCTTAATCCCATCGTGCCTGACCTCTTGCATTAAAGCTTCGCTGAAACCGTTGAGAGCAAACTTGGAGGCATTGTATGCAGCCATCCGGGGATGCGCGTTCGTGCCGGCTAGTGAAGAGATGTTGATGATGTAGCCGCCACCACGCTCCTTCATCAGCGGAATCGCTTCGTGGCAGCAATAGAAGACACCGAAGACATTTGTCTCCAGCACTGCGCGGAAATCCTCCGGCGATGTTTCTTCAACCGAACCAAAGACTCCAATGCCGGCGTTGTTGATGAGAATGTCCAGGCGGCCAAACTCAGCGGCGGTATGCTCGAAAAGAGACCTTACCTGAGCGTGATCACGCACGTTGCACGTAAAGCCAATTGCTCGGCCTTCACCGAGACCCCTGAGCGCACTGACGGTCTTCTCAATATCTTCCGCCTTGCGAGCACTGATACAAACGTTCACTCCAGAGCGCGCCAGCGCCTCAGCGATTCCGCGACCGATTCCCTTTGTACCACCCGTTACGACTGCCACCTTGCCGTTGAGATTCATAAAAACGGCTTTCTATCTTTCATTTTCCATTTTCCATTTTCCATTTTCCATTGGCTTCAGCGCAGGGCTAATCGGAAATGTCAACTGTGAGATGGAAAAATGACAAATAGAAACTGTGCTAGCCCCTGAGTTTTTCACGAAGCCTTTCATTCACAACCTTGGGATTCGCCTTGCCCTTCGAGGCCTTCATTACCTGTCCCACAAAGAAACCGAACAAGGTCTCTTTTCCTGCCCGATAGCTCTCGAGTTGCGGAGGGTTCGCGACCAGGACTTCATCAATGAGCCCGTCAATTTCGGCGGTATCGCTGACTTGAACCAGACCTTGTTCTTCGACAATCCTGCCGGCGCTCTTGCCGGTCTTGAACATCTCGACGAGAATGTCTTTGCCTTGCTTCCCGCTAATTTTTGCCTCATCAATCATGCGCACAAGGGCACCCAATTCTTCGGGCGATACAGGAGAGGCGCTGGCTAGCAAACCTGCGGTTTCCAACTCGCGCAGGAGCTCAGAACGGAGCCAGTTTGCAGTTGCGCGTGGATTGCCCGCAGCCTCCGCTGCGTGCTCGTAATAGTCAGCCAGAGAACGCTCTGACGTTAGTTGTGAAGCATCACTAAACGAAAGGCCATACTGCTCCATAAAACGCCGGCGACGGGCTTCAGGCAGTTCTGGCATTGACGAGCGCACTCGTTTAATGAACTCCTCCGAAACAGTCAACGGCGGCAGGTCAGGCTCGGGAAAATAACGATAGTCGTGCGCTTCCTCTTTTGATCGCATAACTCGCGTTTCCAGGGCGCGGTCATCCCAAAGCCGTGTCTCTTGCACGAGCCGGCCACCTGATTCAAGTACGCTCCGTTGCCTGTCAACCTCAAACTCTATTGCGCGCTGCATAAAGCGAACTGAGTTGAGATTCTTCAGTTCTACCTTCGTGCCCAACCTTTCATCGCCAATTCGTCGCAGCGACACGTTAGCCTCACAGCGCAGGTTTCCCTTCTCCATATCCGCTTCCGAGGCGCCTACCCACTGCAGCGCACGACGAACGTGATTCACGTAATCGTAAGCTTCCCACGATGAACGAAAATCCGGCTCGGTCACGATTTCAGCCAATGGTGTGCCGGCACGATTCAGGTCAATATACGAATATCGATCCACATCGGGCAGGCTTTCGTGCACGTTCTTGCCAGCATCCTCCTCCAGGTGCAAGCGCGTGATCGTGATCTCTTTCGGGCGCCACTCCACGGGATGTCCGGCTTCATCGCGTTCCGCCGTCATGATTTCGAGCTTACCATTTGCTGAGAACGGCTGGTCATACTGAGAAATCTGATAACCCTTTGGCAAATCAGGGTAGAAATAGTTTTTGCGTGCGAAGATTGATTGCTTGTTGATGTGCAGACCTAAGGCGAGCGCCGCGCGAGCACCTAGTTCGACGGCGCGTCGATTCAACACCGGGAGCGCACCAGGCAAGCCAAGACACACAGGACAAGTATTCTGATTTGGCTCATCACCAAAGCGTGTAGAACATCCACAGAAGATCTTTGATTCAGTGCTCAGTTGCGCATGAATCTCCAATCCGATAATTGTTTCCCAACCATTTTGCATTTTTAGTCCGTGATCAGTGGTCTGTGCTACTTACTGCTTACTGCTTACTGCTTACTGCTTACTGCTTACCGCTTACTGCCTACTGCCTACTGCCTACTGCCTACTGCTTACTGCCTACTGCTTACTGCCTACTGTTCTCACGGCCTTAGCCATCCCGGCGGCACACCTGCGCGCCGTGCTTCATTTTCAAGTTCACGCCATCGCGCGTTGAGACCAGCCTTAATTCCTGCCAGTTCATTAAATCGCGTGATGAGCGCAGAACGTTCATAAGTAAAATCGTAAGGGTAAAAGGATGGGCTGAAAGCCGTTAGGTTTGACAGTGGCCAAAAAGGCGGGGCAATTGCAAAGGGTCTGGCCGGAAACCGAGTTCCGGGGTTAATAAAAACGCGACCGCGCGTGGTTCCACCTCCAAAACCGACACGAGCGCGAAGTTGTGGCCCACCGGGCGCAACAAATACATTCGCTAGAGGGAACCCATGCAGACCGAATGGCGTACCCAGCATCGGATTAACAACAGAACGACCAGGTAAAGCAAAGGGTAATATGTTGCTGACGACCGTGTAGGATCCAGATGAAAGGAAGGGAACTTCGTCAAGCCTGCTACGAATATAATTGATCTCAGCATCCACTGCAGCGATTTCTGCTCGTAGTTCGGAGGCTCGCGACCGCCAGTAGCTTTCCGACTCGGTCTCTTCTGAACGCTTCTGCTCCAATTCCTGCACGATCACCTCGGCTTCAGCGGCGGACCTTCGACGCGATTCTTCTACAGAAGGAAGGCCGAGCTCAATCCGCCGTTTTTCGTAAGCAATCTCGCTTTCTCGCCGCGTCCGCATATAAGGCTCAAGATCCCTATTCGTTATTGAGCGGCCTCTACCAGAAGCGCGCGCGTCGCGGGTTCCCCGGAGCCCGGTTGGGGTGCCGGCTCGGCCGCTTTTTTCCAATTGGCTCAGTGCTCGGCTCAGCAAGCTCCCAGGCGTTTCATTGTTGGCTCGCTCAGTTGCAGTGATGTCGATAGCAGCCATTTGCAAAGTAATTTGAATGCCAGGCGCAGCTTCGTACGTTAGAGTTGTTTTCGTGACGCTAAACTGCGCCGGAATTTCGATGCGCCGACCACCCCGCATTACTACTGTGTAGGCGCTCGCTGTGGCGCAAAGCATTAGAATAAGCGATAGGGCAGTGACCAGACGTGTTGCTTGCTTCATAAAGCGGTTTGAATTACGCATGAGTCTCCTTTCGCAAGTATACCATCCGGCAAAAAGACCGCCCAACAACGCCGCCGAAGAACAGCCGTAATGTGGTGCAGAAAGACTAATTGTTTAATTGTGTATGCTTGTGCGAGAGGGCTAGGGAGGACACCGATCAGATCGGCAGATCACCAGGCTGCGGATCTATTCTCATTGGTTTGCTCCTTTCGTGCACGACCAGATCGCTTAAATACCCGCAGGATATGGAGCTTCTTTGCCCTTTTCCCATCAGAAGAAGGAAGAAAGCAGGAATTTCTGCGGATTCTCAAAGCTGGTTTGTAAAGCGCCAAAACAGCTCGTTCGGCCAAGGCCCAGGGCTCTGATGCGGGGGTCTTACCCAAAAACTTTGCAAACTGGCTGGCCAGTTTGGTATACAATCACCTCCATTCAGATTGTTCACCTCGCAAATTGAACGCGGACGCATCCTGCTTGTCCTCGGTGCTGCGGCCGCTCGGTTGTCAACCTTTTCACAGAGGAGAAGAAAGACAAATCATGGCAAAGACTGTATGCAAGATTCTAGGCGTCGTTTTCTTGCTTGTCGGCGTGCTCGGCTTTACTCATCTTATCGATTTCGTAGGAGCTCATCTGAATGGTGCACATAATGCCGTTCACATCGTCTCTGGGGTAATCGCTCTTTACTTTGGCTTTGCCGGATCCCTGAGCGGCGCCAAAGGATTTGCTTTACTGTTTGGTGTTGTGTATTTGGCGCTTGGAATTTTGGGTATTGCGCTAGGAGCCGCTCCAGATCACATGTTGGTAATTGGCCCCTTACACCTGGGGATGGTCGACCACGGAATTCACGGTCTGCTTGGTGTAGCCTTTCTAGCCGGCGGTATGTTTACGAAAACCGGTTCTTAGGACCACCGCACTACTTTGTGTTTCTGATCAGTTTCAGGTTGCAAGGCTGGGTTCCCGAAGCTGACGCAATTGCGCTCACGAGCGCCGATCTTGCAACCTGAAGTTTTGGCGGCGGGTTAAAAGCGAAAACTAATCCCACCTCGGCCAACCACTCCCGGCGCACGGAATCCATTCTCAAAATACTTCTGATTGAGAATGTTGTCCCCACCGGCGAATAGTAATACCGTTGCGTGTTCAGACAAGCGGCGCTCGTAGCTGCCAAACAGATCCGCCTTCGTATAACCGCCGAAGGTGAGCTC
>JBGPNE010000239.1:0-5313 GCA_041487335.1 Pyrinomonadaceae bacterium | reverse complement strand
CGTCATCCACGACTTTTTGAAGCGTATCACCGGCACGCCTGACATAGACATAGTGGACAGCATCCTCAAGCCTGACAAATATAGTGTGGTTGTAGATAAAGCGCTCATGGAGGTGAATGGTCTCCTCAAGGCAGATCTGAAGTTCTTTAAATGGAAAAACCAGCCGTTCATGCCGGTCGAATTCTCGGTCGCGGCCTACCGCTTCGGCCACAGCATGGTCCGGGGAGACTACGCTCTCAACGAGGCGACCGCAGACGAGGATGACCAGATCCCGATCTTCGCGGATGACCCGGAAACAGAGGAAGACCTTCACGGCTTCCGAAAGCGCCCGGATGGTTTTCGCATTCAATGGGGACGTTTCTTTGAAATCTCCGGTACCGGCCTGGCTCCCCAGCCATCCCGTAAGATCGATACCAGGCTCGCTCATGGTCTCGGAGCATTGCCCGCGAACGTGGCCGGAGACATTATCCGGTCACTGGCAGAGCGCAACCTGCGGCGCGGCGTGGCGTTGGGCCTGCCCTCTGGCCAGTCAGTCGCCCGGGCTATGGGCATGCCGGACAATCTCATCCTCGGCGCTGCCGACATGGGCACACTCCCGGATGACCTGAAGCAGTATGGGGATAACACACCCCTGTGGTTCTACATACTTAAAGAAGCAGAGGTGAAATGCAGGGGCCTGAGGCTTGGTCCAGTGGGAGGCCGTATCGTCGCAGAGGTGCTCATCGGTCTGCTTGTTGGAGACCCGGTGTCGTTTGTGAATATTGCTCCGACCTGGAGACCGAAGGCGGGCCAGTTTGGCGCTACACAGAATGGACTATACCGTATGGCCGAACTATTACGTTTTGCCGGAGCAGCATAAGTAGCAATGGGCCGACGCTGTTTGTTACCACCTGGGAGACCTTCAGTCCAGAGCCGAATTGGCAGAAGGATAATGTCTTTGATTCCACCGGCGGTAGCCAGGCGGGGTGGCACACATTAGTTACGCAGGTGGCCAGTGAAAAGGTGAAGTATTTCCTCGATGGCAAACTACTGGCCGAGCATGGGGGCCGTTATTACCCCGAATCGCTCATGTCGATTAATTTCAATCTCTGGTTTATCAAGGACGGAATGGTCAAAGACGGGAACGTTCGCCAGTACCGTGAAGAGATCGATTGGGTATTCTTCCAACGGAGCACCGCACTGACCCCTGACGAGGTTGAAACGAAGGTTGCCGCCATGCGCCGAAGATCCATCAAGTTCCGAGACACCGTACCCCCACCAGTGCCGGCGTTAACAACGCCGTGTAATTTCTGAATGCGCGGCGCCCGACAAACTCATTCCAGCCGATTCCTCCTACTTCTGGACAGGATGTCTTTCAAGATGATTTTCGCGGCAAGAATTGAATACTTCTCAATAGCGTGCCTCAAAATGGTCTAGTAAAACTCAATGGGCATTCCACAAGAGACGAGAACAGAGCATTCGATACTCTGGCGCAGATTGGACCAACCGGGCCACGAGTCGGCGCGGCTATTCTTTCAAAATTCCTGCTGGCAGCTAATCGGGACCGCGGTGTTTCCACACGATCAGCAACCATGCCGGCTGGACTACCTGGTGGTATGCGATACGGAGTGGCAAACAGTATCCGGGAGAGTTACGGGCTGGGTCGGAAACCAGATAGTTGAGGTCGCATTGTTGGTTGACTCTACTCACCACTGGCGGCTTGATGGAACCGAGCGTTTTGAAGTAAAGAATTGCATCGATCTTGATCTAAACTTTAGCCCATCCACCAACCTGCTTCCGATTCGCCGGCTAAATCTGGGGGTTGGACAAGAGGAAAAGGTGAGTGCGGCCTGGCTTCGGTTTCCGAGTTTCACTCTCGAGCCACTCGAACAGATCTACCGCCGCCTTGATGTCGCGACCTACCGATACGAGAGTGCAGGCGGCAGGTTTATCGCTGAACTCGAGGTTAACGCTGCCGGTTTCGTCACTCTTTATCCGAACATCTGGGAAGCGGAGGCATATAGCTAAGTACACATGACCTGCTAAACCCAACGAATGCGGAGGAGCAAGAAAATGAAGCAACCTGTATCGACCGTTTTGATGTCTGCATTGGTAGTTATTCGTAGGCTCTGTTAAGCATCTCCGACGCCGATCTGGATAAATCCGCGAAGCTTTTTGGTAACAATACAAGCGTCCGGAATGTCTTTTTGACGCTGGTTACTCACGCTCACGAACATCTCGGTCAAGCAATTGCCTACGCGCGCATGAACAACATTACGCCGCCCTGGACAGCCGCTCGCCAGGCTCAGCCGCAGCGCTCGAATCCGCGGTAGGCTAACAGAAGGCGGCTAAAAAGTGATCGGTACTCGGACGGGCGGCGAAGATTTTTTAAGGCCCGGCCGCGTCATACGCGAAAGGATTATTCAGGCATGCGCACACCCCTTGTGCTGGCATCAATATTTTTGTTCGTATCACTAACCATGGCAGCATTGACGAGTGCAACGAGTGAGACTGCAGATCAGAACTTCGAAGCTCTGGCGAAGAAATACATTGCGCAGTTGCTCGAGATGAACCCTGAATTCGCAACCGAACTGGGCGATCACCGCTTCGACAATCGTCTGAACGATTACAGCGTAGCCCAGGTGGAGCGAACGCGCGCGATGGATCAAGAGTACTTAAAGATGCTCAATGAGATTTCCCCTGCGCGCCTGAGCAAGGTGAACAGTGTTGATTATCGAATCATGCGCACCCAGCTTGAGTATGACCTTTTCTCGATCGATACACTGCGCGAGCACGAATGGAATCCGCTGAACTACAACTTCGCAAACGGCGTCTACGCCCTAATTGCTCGGGATTTCGCGCCCCTCAAAACTCGCCTGCTCAGCGTAAAGGAGCGGCTCAAACAGATTCCGGCAGCGGCGAAGCAGGCAAAAGCGAATTTGAAAAATCCGCCGCGCATCTTTACCGAGACGGCCATCCAGCAGAACCAGGGCGCAGTTAGTCTTATCCGTGATGACTTGCAACAGTTCATCGACCAGATACCAGAACTGAAAGAAGAGCTGACTCCGGCGCAGGCTCAAGCGATTGCTGCGTTGCAGGACTATGGAAAATGGCTGGAGGCGGAGTTGCTTCCGAGGTCGAATGCGGATTTTCGCATCGGTGACGAAAAGTTTCGCAAGAAGCTACGCTTCGCCCTCGACTCTGATCTCACGAAGGAGGAGATTCTCAAGCGCGCTGAAGCCGATTTGAAAGACACGCAGAACGCAATGTATGAAGTCGCGTTACCGCTTTACAAAAAGTATTTCCCTGAACAGCAAGACGCCACAAGGCGCAGCGACAAAAAGACAGTTGTCAAGGCGGTGCTCGGGAAACTAACCGAAGCACATCCGACAAACGAAACAATTGTGCCGCTGGCGAAAGGCGATTTAACAGCAGCGACCGATTTTGTGCGCGCCAATAATCTGGCGACTGTTCCTACCGAACCGGTCAAGGTGATCGTGTTGCCGGAGTTTAAGCGCGGAGTTGCCGTTGCTTACTGCGATTCGGCGGGTCCATTTGAACGCAATGGCGAGACTTTCTTTGAGATTTCTCCCACACCGAAGGATTGGAATCCGGCGCGCGTCGAGTCGTTCTTTCGTGAATACAACAACTACATGGTCCAGGATCTGACCGTTCATGAAGCGATGCCCGGCCATTATTTACAGCTAGCTCATGCGCACAAGTTCACTGCCCCCACGAAGGTTCGAGCTGTTTTTAGCAGCGGCAGTTTCATCGAAGGATGGGCGGTCTATGCCGAGCAGTTGATGGCTGAACGCGGTTACGGCGGACCGGAAGTGAGAATGCAGCAACTGAAGATGCGGCTGCGCGTCATCATAAATGCAATCATTGACCAGAAGATTCACACCGCGGGGATGACTGAAAAGGAAGCCATGGACTTCATGATGAATGAAGGCTTTCAGGAAGAAGGCGAAGCAGTAGGCAAGTGGCGGCGCGCGCGTTTATCTTCGACGCAGCTTTCGACCTATTACGTTGGCAATCTCGAAGTAAACGATATTCGGCATGCCTACGAAGCCAGGATGGGCGGCCATCTGGATTATCAGCGGATGCACGACTTGATGCTTTCCTTCGGTTCGCCCGCGCCAAAGTACGTCAGAGAGTTGATGGGCCTGTAGCGAGCACGCCAGCCGGCCTGCCCGGCTGGGGGACCCCGCCCGCCTTGTATTTACCGGTCAGGAAAGACTAAATCAAGCAGGAAGGCTCAAAGACTCATTGGTTTCGGATTGAATGGATTGGATAGATGCACTTCAATGGCCAGCGATGGCAGTCACTGAGATATTCGGGTCGATTCACCTGAGACACGGGAAAGGAGTAAAACGTGAATAGATCGATCTTCACATTGCTGATTTTGACACTTATGTTTGCGGCTTCGCTCATGGCTCAGACGGGAAATACAAACCCGCCGGTCACTACGGCCTTCGCTGTACTGACAAAATCTGTGGAGTCGAAGAGCGCAAGCGTGGGCCAGGAGCTAATCCTGCAAACAATCAAGGACGTGATAGTCGATGGCGAAATGGTCATTCCCAGGGGCTCCAAGTTTGTGGGCCATATAGCGGAAGTTGAGACAAAGGGCAAGGATAAGCCGCAATCGGAGCTGTATATCGTAATCGACAAGGCTGTGCGGAAGGATAGCGTGGAAATCCCTGTGCAGGCGATCATCGCCGCGGTAGGAGCGCCGCAGAGCAACTCCCTTTCTTCCGATCCCACTTACGGAATGATGCACTCCAATGAACCGAAGATGATCGGCGCAGGCCCGGGAAGCGCGGTAAGTAGCGGAGCATTACCGCCCGGCAGTAAAGCTGGTTCCACTGCCGCGGTGGCTACTGCAAACATTAAGGGCCAAGAGGACGAACCTCTATTATTGAACGATGACTCTCGAGGCGCTGTGGGGTATGAAGGTCTTTCTCTATCATGGCACCTACTGGTTCCCCCTCCCGTAACGGTCATTGCCAGCAAAGGCAAAAATGTGAAACTGGAGTCAGGAACACAAGTACTGTTACGTATGGCGCGGCCCCGTTTGGCTAATTAATAGTCGCTGAACAATTGGTTTCTTCTCATGTTGAAAATGCAAGAAACGATTGCCGGTACAAGCCTGGCGTTATTGACCGCGCTGTCGTGCTCGTCCTGTTCCAGGACAGCAGTGACAGTGGGTTCCAATAATCCGCAAAGTCCAAGGCAGACTGCTGGCAAAGCGCCTGGCGAACTGCGCTACAAGGTTCCCGATGGCTGGGTGAGCGAGCACCCCAGTTCAAGCATGCGCGCCGCGCAATACACACT